>JBOHTH010000001.1:0-9689 GCA_050733535.1 Gemmatimonadaceae bacterium
ACACCCTGAGTCTGGTAAAATCCGCCAAGATATCCTCCGATCAATCGTGGAGGATATGCCAACGGGTGCCATCCCACGGCACCCGTTGATCGCCAAACGAAGCGTTCTATTGCGTCGGTCTTCGGTCCTCGGTCTTCGGTCGCTTAGTGTGCGGCAGCTGTCTTGTCGTCGACTACCCGCCCGTCGAACAAGTGAATCGACCGGTCAGCGTGCTTCTCGTAGCGTTCATCGTGCGTGACCATGCAGATCGTCGCGCCATTGCGATGGAGCTCGCGGAGGAGTTCCATCACGGACTCGCCGTTCACTGAGTCGAGGTTACCCGTCGGCTCGTCGGCGAGGAGGATCGCGGGATCGCCGGCCACGGCGCGCGCAACGGCCACGCGCTGCTGCTGACCGCCGGAGAGCTGCGCAGGATAGTGCTTCACGCGGTGCGCCATGCCGACGCGCTCGAGCGCCGCGTGCACGCGTTCCTTGCGCTCGTTCGCGCTCATGCCGCGATACGTGAGCGGGAGTTCGACGTTCTCGTAGACCGTGAGGTCCCCGATCAGGTTGAACGCCTGGAAGATGAATCCGATCTGCCGATTGCGAACGCGCGCGCGCTGCGCGGCGTCGAGGCCGGCCACCGGCGCGCCGTCGAGCAGGTACTCGCCGCCCGTGGGCGTGTCGAGCAAGCCGAGCAGTGAGAGCAGCGTCGTCTTGCCGCAGCCCGACGGGCCGGAGATCGCGACGTACTCACCCTGCTTGATCTCGAGGTGCACGTCGGCGAGCGCGTGCGTCTCCACCTCGTCGGTGTAGAAGACCTTCTTGATGTCCTTCAGGTGGATCAGCGTCTGCTGCTCGTTCGCGGCCATCGTCATCTCCTTACTTGAGTCGTACGCGATCAACGTTGTCCCATTGCGACATGTCCGACAGGATCACCTTGTCTCCAACTTCCAGCCCGCGCAGGATCTCGACGAGGTTGACCGAGCTGCGTCCCAGCAGCACCTGCACCCGAACCGCTGCGCTGCCGCCATCCACGACCTTGAAGATTCCCACCGGCCCGGTCCCGGCGCCAGATGCCGGCCGTCCGGTGAAGAGCACGTTCTTCAGCTGTTCGATCACGATCGTCCCGTCCACGCTCAGGTCCGGCACCGCTCCTGGCGGCAGCGGCCCGTCGAGCGCCACGTCCACGAGGACCGTCCCAGCAACCGAAGTGGGGTCCTTCCTTGAGACATGTCCAGGGATGATACCGTTGCGTGTGTCGATTGTGGCTTTTTGACCGATCGACACGTCCTTGGCCTGCGTCTCCGGAATTCGGAGCTGGGCCTTGAGCTTGCCGGGCTGGACGACCTTCGCGATCGTGGTGCCTTGCGTAATCCATTGCCCGAGCTGCAGCGTCGCGTCTTCCTGCAGCACACCGTTGTCCGGTGACCGCATGACGAGCGACGCCTGCACGTCCTCCTCGAACTTTGCGATGTCCTTGAGGCGCGCGACCTGCTGCTTCTGCACGTTGATCTGCGAGTCCACCGTCGCCCTCATGAGCTTCAGCTTGTCCTTTTCGATCTGCAGGCGCGTCGTCAGTTCGGCGGCCAGCGCCTTTTTGGTGTTGTAGTCGAAGGGCGAGATCAGCTTTTTCGCGAGCAGCGTGTCAGCAGCCATCGCGTCCTGACTATCGGTGATATACGCCGTGTGCGTCGTTGCGACCACGCCTTCCTGTGCGAGGTTTGCGGTCTGCAGGGACGTGCTGAGGTTCACCAGTTGTGCCTGCGCTGCGGACAGCGCCTGCTCGGCGTTCAGCGTCGCGATCTGCACGTCCGGGTTCGACATCTCGAGTATGACGTCGCCGGCCTTCAGGTTCTGCCCTGCTTCGGCAACGATCCTGTCGATGCGAGCACTGGCGCGCGGCGAAATAAATATGATGTGCTCCGGGACGAGGCTTCCGGGGCCTCGCACATCGCGCACCATGTCGCCGCGACGGACGGAATCCATGTACATCGTGGCCGCCTCGACCGTCGGTGCCGCCGGCTTGAGCTTGGCGAGCGCGACGGTCACGACGATAACAAGCAGAACACCGGCGCCAATCATTGCATTGCGGCCGGTCTTCTTTTGGGGTGCGCGGGCTACGTCCAAGCGGTACCTCTTCAGTGTTATGGGCCACCCTACGCAGGGAGTGAAAGGCAAGTGTCATGCCTTGTCCGAGCCATGAGCAAACATATGAGCTGTAAGCGCTTAGCTCAGTTCGGCAATTGCTTTGACAACGGGTGCGCGTGCAAGGTTGGGATTGGGTGTCCCAGAAACGGACAACCGGCGACCGAGGACCGAAGACCGAAGACCGAAGACCGAAGACCGAGGACCGAAGACCACTACAGACCGAAGACCGAAGACCGAGGGCGCTGGATCGCACAGCCGGCCATCTTCGGTCTTCGGTCTTCGGTCTGTAGTGGTCTTCAGTTCGCCCTCATCGCGTCCACCGGATCGATCTTGGCTGCCCGACGGGTCGGCACCACGCTCGCCGCTGCGGCGATGAGTATCAGGACTGCCGAGCTCCCGATGAGCACGGCCGGATCGGTCGGACTCACCTCGAATAGAAGCGATCCGAGCACTCGCGTGCCGGCGATTGCGCCGATCAATCCGATTACGACGCCGGCGATGGCGAAGCGCATCGTCTGCGCGAGCACGAGTGAGGCGACCTGTGGCACGCGCGCGCCGAGTGCGACGCGAACGCCGATCTCCGATCTCCGCTGCGTGACGACGTACGAAATCACACCGTAGATCCCGACCGCGCTGAGCAGCAGTGCCATCGAGCCCGCGATTACCAGGAGCGTCATGATGAAGGACGCCCGCGCCATCGAGCGCGCGACGATTTCCGTCATGGTGCGCGGATTGATGATCGGCGCGCGCGGCGCGATTTGATTCAGTACGCGCCGGATCGAGGGCACCAGCAGCATTGGATCGCCCTTCGAGACCTTCACGGTCCACACGGCGTCCGTCATGATGTCCGCGGCGAACACGGCCTCGACCGGCGCTTGATCGAGACCTTTCGCCCGCAGTTCGGGGATCACTCCAATAATGCGATAGAAGTTCTTTCCGCCGTTGAAGTGCCGGTCACCGATCGCGATTCCCTTGCCGATGGGATCTTCGTTCGGCCAAAGGTGCTTTGCGAGCGCGCCCGTGATGACCGCGACGGTCGTTTTCTGACCGGTCATGTCGTAGTCCGTCCAGACCGGCGCGCGGCCCTGAATTTTGATCCCGAGCGACTCGAAAAATCCCGGGAGCACAGCCGGTGTGGCAATGCAGGCACCAGCGCGATTGTCGCTCTCGGGATCCGCCTCTCGTACCACAGCGGTGCAGCCCGAGCCGTAGTCCTGCAGCGGCATGAACTCCGACGCGCCGACCTGCACCACGCCCGGCAGCGTCGCGAACTTCGTCTGCATCTCTTCCAGCATCGCCATTGCCGCGCTCGCGCTTCTCACAGATCCATCGAGCGTCGTCGAGAAAGTGAGCACACCGTTCGGGTCGAGCCCAGGTTTCACGTTTCTCAGGTTCGCAACGGTGCGGAGAGTGAGGCCCGCGGCCGCGAGCAGCACGAGCGCGAGGGCGACCTGGGCGATCACGAGGCCGCCGCGTGCGGCGCGCTGCGCGGCCGATGACGTCAGTCCGCGCCCGCCCTCGCGCAGTGTGTTGATGTCCACGTCCGTGCGCGCGAGCGGCAGCAAGCCGAACACCACGCCGGCTGCGATCGCGAGTCCGACCGCGAACACGACGGACGTCCCGTTCAGTCCCACCGTCGCGAGCCGCGGAATGTCCCTCGGCGAAATCGCGAGAATCGCGTGTAGGCCGACTTGAGCCAGGATCAGTCCGGCGATTGCCGAGCTGAGCGTGAGCAGCAGACTCTCGCTGAGAAAGTGCAGCGCCATGTGGGCACGGTCGGCGCCGAGCGCCGTGCGGATGGCAGATTCGCGTCGGCGTGCCTCCATGCGCACGAGAAAGAGATTCGCGACGTTCGCGCACGCGATGAGAAGGACCACCGCGACCGACGCGAACAGCACCCAGAGTGATTTCGTGAGCTTCGGGCCGAGCACTTCATCGCGCAACGGAACTACGGCGACGCGGAAGTTGAAGGACTTCAGAAACTGCTTCGAATACACATTGGGGAGCTTATCCGTGAACTCGCCCATGATGTCCGTAAGCTCTTGCTGCGCCGCCTCCGGCGTCACGCCCGGCTTGAGGCGCGCGATCCCGGAGTACTGATGCGAGTTGTAGAATGGGCCGCTCGGGTTCAAGTCGAGCGGCACCCAAATGTCCACGCCAAACCCCGCGAGGTCGGACGTGGATGCGAACGGACCGGGTTTCGGGAGCGAGAGCCCCGCTTCGGCGACGCCAATAATCTCGAGCGATCCGTCGCTCGTCCGAAGGTTCTTGCCGATCACGCTGCGATCGCTGCCGAAATGCCGCTGCCAGTACTCATAGCTCAGCACGACAACCGGCGGCGCGCCGGGCTTGTCGTCGTCAGGGCCGATCAGGCGGCCGAAGGCGGCGCGCGCGTTCAGAGTGGAGAAGATCGATGCCGTGATTTCCGCAGCTCGCGCCTCGTCCGACCCCTGATCGTTCAGCACGATCGTGGATGCTGTCCGATAGCCGCCGAGGTCCTCGAACGACTTGCTCTCGGCTTTGAACAGAAAGTAGCCGCCGGCCGACATGCCCCACTTCGATTCACCACTGCCGGGCACCGTCGCCGGGTGGAGCACAGACACCAGACGATCGGCGTTCGGATATGGCAGCGGTCGCAAGGCGACGGCGTCGAGCACGGTGTAGATCGCGGTCGTCGCGCCGATTCCCACTGCAAGCGTGATGAGCGCGATGAGCGAGAACGACGGCGTGCGGAGCAGCACGCGTGCGGCGTGGGACAGCTCTCGCTTGCAATCGTTCACTCTCTCGCGGAATGCGATCTGCTTGTGCGCGGATACGTCGATCTGTTCCACTTCGGCCTCCACTTGTGATCGGTCACCAAACCGGATGCTCACTCGTGACCTCAGCTTGCCCGCAGCGCGACGAGCGGATCGATCCGCGTGGCGCGCCGCGCGGGAATCCAGCTCGCGCAGACAGATACCAGTACGAGCAGCGCTGCGACGGCACCGAACGTCAGCGGGTCGTGCGCCGTGACACCGAACATAAGCGCGCCGAGCGAACTTGTCGCCGCGAGCGATACCGCTGTGCCAACGGCGGTCCCGATCACGCCGAGAATCAACCCCTGCCGCACCAGCATCCACCGGATTTCGCCGGCTTCGGCGCCGAGCGCGATGCGAATTCCAACTTCGCGCGTGCGCTGAGTGACGACGTACGAAATAACCCCGTACACGCCGACGAGCGCGAGAATCAAGCCGGTCGCGCCGAGCAGCGTGAGCAGCCACATCGTGAAGCGGGGGAGTGCGAGCGTCCGCCCGATCGCGTCGTCCATGGTTGAGATCCCGGAGAGCGCCATGAGCGGATCGACGCCGTTCACGGCGCGGCGGATCGACGGCAATAGAGTCGTCACCGCCACTGACCCGCGCACGACGAACGAGCTCCTCGGATTCACGAACTGCGTTGTCGGATAATAGAGCTCCGGCGGCGCGTCGTTCGCGAGGCCGTCCGCGTGCATGTCGCCGCTGACGCCCACGATCTCGTGCCACACCGGCGGATTGTCGCCGCCGATGCAGTTCGCAACGCGCTGGCCCACGGGATTTGCAGCGCCGAAGAGGCGCTTGGCCAGCGCCAGGCTGACGATCGCGACGGGCGGGCCGTCGGCGCGGTCCGCGCTCGTGAACGCTCGGCCGCGCACGAGGGGTGTGCCGAGCGTCGAGAAGTACGACGGGTCGGCCGTGCGAACGTTGGCGTCCACCGCACTGGGATCGTTCTTGGTCAGTCCCTCACGAAAGACGTTGCAATCCCAGCCGCTGCCGTGAATCGGCGCGATCAGCGTCCGCCCCACGGATTGTACGCCCGGGATTGCGGCGATCGCATTCTCCATGCTTTGGTAGGCCGCCTCTCGCTCGGGTGCGGTCGCGTACCGCGCCGCGGGAAGCACGACGTTGGCGACGAGCAGATTGCTCGTCGTAAACCCTGGCGCAACCGACGAGAGCAGGATCGCGCTGCGAATCAGGAGACCAGCGGTAATGAGCAGTACCTGCGTGAGGCAAAGCTCGCCAATGACGAGCGCCGCCCGCGCTCGCTCACGCACCGCACCCGCTGTTTCGCGCCCACCGTCACGCAGGGTCTGTTGCAGGTCGAGCTTGGCGGCTCGCAATGCCGGCAGGAGGCCGAATACCAGCGCACATCCAACCGAAAGCGCAAACGCGAATGCCAGCACCGGACCGTTCACGGTGATGTCCTGGAGGCGCGGCACCGGTACCGGGCTCGAAATAAGAAACCGCACGCCGGCCACTGCGACGCCGATCCCGACAATTCCACCGGCAAGGCCGAGCACCAGGCTCTCCACGAGCAGTTGACCCACAATGCGCGCGCGTGACGCGCCGAGCGCGGCGCGGATCGCGATCTCGCCGCGCCGCACTGCCGCACGCGCGATCAGCAGGTTCGCGACGTTCGCGCACACGATGAGCAGTACGAGCGTTACTGCGCCGAGCAGTTCGAGGATCAGCGCGCGCTGCGGTCCGACGATCGATTCCGCCACGGACTGCATCTTCACCTTCGACGAGACCCATGCTTCCTTGTCGACCGCTGCGATCCCGCGCTGAAGGTCTCCGATCTCGCGCGCCGCCTGCGTGGCCGGCACGCCGTTTCGAAGCAATCCGTACACGTTGAGTTCGTGGTCCGAGTGGTCGTCGTTCCGCGCGACCGGCGCTGCGAGCGGAACCCAGATGCGTTCGGCCGGGCCACCGAGGATATACTCCGGCGATGCGACTCCGACGACAACGCGTTCCTGTCCGTCCAGCGTGAGCGAGCGTCCGATGATCGCCGGGTCGCCGCCGAGGCGGTTCTTCCACAGCGCATACGACACGACCACGACGGGCGGGCCTCCTTCACGGTCCTCGGTGTCTGTGAAATAGCGGCCGCGCGCCGGCGGGATGTACATGACCTTCCAATAGTCCGCAGAGGCGACTCCCGTCTGCACCGGAGTCGGATCGCCCGCACCGGTGAGCGTCATCGGCGAATGCCCAAGCAGTGCGCCCAATTGTTCAAACGTGGTCTGTCGCGTTTTCCACGTGTGATAGTCGCCGTACGTGATACCGCTGTTCCACCCGTCACCCATGCTTTCGCTGAATCGAACGATGCGGTCACCGTCGCGGTATGGGAGCGGCTTGAGCAGCACTGTGTACACGACGCTGAAGATCGCGCTGGTCGCGCCGATGCCGAGCGCGAGCGTGAGGACCGCGATGAGCGTGAAGCCCGGGCTCTTCCGCAGTTGACGGAGCGCGAAGATCACGTCCTGCCCGAGCACCTCGAGCCGCTCTCGGAACGCGCGCCGCTGGTGTGTGGCGACGTCGATCTGCTCGACTTCAGCTTCCACGTGCGCGCGATCGCCAAAGCGGCGGCGTGCCTCGAGCTCGGCGTCCGCGCGCGACATTCCTCGCGCGATCAGTTCATCGATCCGCCCAGCGAGGTGAAAGTCCAGCTCGGTGTCGACATCGCGCCGCACGCGATCGCGCGAGAAGGGGAGCCGAAAGAGACGCTTCATATGGATGCCCCCTGCGCCGACAGAACCATGGCCGCGGCCTGCGTGTAGCGCTCCCACGTGGTAAGCCGTTCGGCGAAGTGCTTCCGTCCGCGCGCGGTGAGCCGGTAGAACTTCGCACGACGGTTGCTGTCCGTGATCCCCCATTCGGCGTCGAGCCACCCCTTCTGCTCCATCCTATGAAGGGCAGGATAGAGCGCGCCCTCTTCGATCTGGAGGCGCGACTCGGTGATTTGCTCGATCCAGCGCAACACCGCGAGCCCGTGCATCGGGCCCCAGGTCAGCGTCTTGAGGATGAAGAGGTCGAGGGTGCCGCGGATGAGATCGAGGTCTTCAGACACGAGCAGGCTCCTTGCCTAATGTTCTTAGGTTAGACGGTGCCGGTGCGAATATGGTTGCAATGGGACGACGATGGAAGTTCGAGGATCGAAGATGGAGGTTTGAAGGCACTCGACTCGGTCTTCGGTCCTCGGTCGTGGTTATCCGCCGCGCAACCCTTTCCGGTCCGTCCGGGTCTATACTCATACCATACTTGGTAAGGGGAGTGACCCGCATGAAGCGCGAACCGATGGAACTGCTCCAGGGGACGCTCGACGTCCTTATCCTCCGCACCCTCGCGTGGGGGCCGATGCACGGCTACGCTGCCAGCCGATGGATCCGCGAGCGCACGAGCGGCACGATCGACATCGAGGACGCGCCGCTGTACAAGGCGCTCCACCGGCTCGAGCGCGCCGGCGCGGTGGCCGCCGAGTGGGGCATCTCGGAGAACAACCGCCGGGCCCGCTACTACAAGCTCACCCCTGCCGGCCGACAACAGCTCAAGGCTGAAGAGTCGGCCTGGCGCCGCTACGCTGCGGCCGTGTTCGCAGTGCTGGAGCCCGCGGAAACGCGCCAAAGCGCGTTGGCTCTCACATGAAACGCCGCCTCTTCAAGTTCCCGTGGCGCACCGCGCGCGACATCCGCAGCGATGTCGACGACGAACTGCGCTTTCATATAGATGAGCGCACCGCCGCGCTCACAGCCGCGGGCCTCACGCCCGATGCAGCCCGCACGCAGGCACTTCGCGAGTTCGGCGACGTGGACGACGCGCGTCGCGAAATCAGCGACTATGATCGCGGCACCGAATCACGCGCGCGCCGCAAAGATTACCTCGGCGAGCTTCGGCAGGACCTCGCCTATGCCGTGCGCAAGCTTCGCTCTGCGCCAACCTTCACGCTCACCGCAATTGCCACGCTCGCGCTCGGCATCGGCGCAAACGTTGCGATTTTCTCGGTGGTCGACGGCGTGCTGCTCCGTCCGCTTCCGTTTCCGCACGCCGAGCAGTTGCTGCAACTCTGGGCCGCCAATCCCGGCGCCGGGATCATGCAGGCCTCGACTTCGCCGCTCGATGTCGACGACTGGCGCGCGCAGAAGACGCAGATGTCCGAGCTCGGCGGCTACTGGTTCGCCAACGGCTTCAGCGGTGCCGCCCTCACCGGACGCGGCGACCCGCAGCGCATTTCTGTCACCTTCGTTACGCCGGGATTCTTTCCGACGCTCGGCGTCAACCCACTCATCGGGCGCGTGCCGCGCGAGGACGAGCTCGTCCGCGGCGGACGCGACCGCAACGTTGTGCTCTCCTATGGATTCTGGCAGCGAGAGTTCGGTTCCTCGCGTGCGATCCTCGATTCCACCGTGATCCTCAACGACGAGCCGTATCAGGTGCTCGGCGTCATGCCGAGGGATTTCCGGTTCCCGTCCGAACAGGTGGACGCGTACGTCCCGTACTCGACGATCCCGAACAGTTCAATTCCGCGCATCCGTCAGGTGCACATCCTGCATGTAATCGGCCGGCTGAAGGCCGGTGCCACGCCGGCCATGGCGAGCGTGGACCTGAATGTGATTGCGAAACGCCTCGCACAAGAACATCCAGAAGTCGCGGCGTGGACCGGCGCCAGTGTGCAACCCCTGCGCGAGTCGATCACGGGTGACGTGAAGCCCGCACTGCTGGTGCTGCTCGGTGCCGTGACGTTCGTGCTATTGATGGCGTGCGTGAACG
>JBOHTH010000002.1:0-3120 GCA_050733535.1 Gemmatimonadaceae bacterium
GCCCGGGCCTGATCAGCGCGACCTGCACGACGATGTCGTACAGATGCTCGGGCCGCGTGTGGACGATCGACGAGATCTGCGCACGGCTCTCGATCTGGAAGGTTCCCACCGTGTCGCCGCGCGAGACGAGTTCGTAGGTCTTCGGGTCGTTGTCGTACGGCAGCGTGTACATCTCGGGCCGTGCGCCCGTGCGCACCTCGATCGCGTCGAATGCGCGACGGATCATCGCGAGCCCGCCCAGCCCGAGGAAGTCGAACTTCGGCACGCCGACGGCGTCCAGGTCGTCCTTGTCGAACTGGACGATTGTCCGCCCCATCGTCGTCTGTTCCACCGGCATCCAGTCGCCGAGCGGCTCGCCCGAAATCACGAACCCGCCGACGTGCGTCGCGCGCAGCCGCGGCAGTCCTTCGAACCCCGCGATCGCGCGAAGCAGCGCGCGCACGCGCGCCGAGTCCACGTCGAGCCCCGCCTGCTTTGCGTAGCGCTCCTGCATGTGCACGGCGGCATCGGCCGGATCGTAGCGGTGCAGCCGCGATGAAATCGACGTCGCCAACTCGGCGGGATAGCCGAACGCCCGCATCGCGTCCTGCACCGCGTTCGGCGCGCGGTACGTCTGCACGATGCACGCGATCGCGGCGTGCGGCCGCTTGTACGTGTCGTACATGTAGTCGAGCACTTCCTCGCGGCGGTCGTGTTCGAAATCGACGTCGATGTCGGGCGCCTCGGCCTTGCCGTCCACACGCATCTCCGAGAGAAAGCGCTCGAAGAGCAGCCCCTCCTTTACCGGGTCCACCGCCGTGATGCCGAGGCAGTACGCGATGGCCGAGTTGGCCGCGCTGCCGCGCCCCTGGCAGAGAATGCCGCGCGACCGCGCGAACGTGACGGCATCCCACATCACGAGAAAGAATCCCGCGAACCCGAGAGTGGCGACGAGCGCCAGCTCGTGATCAAGCTGCCGCACCTGCGCGTCGCTCAGCGCGTCGTCCGGAGTTCTGCGCCAGCGCGTGCGCGCGCCTTCGTACGTTCGCTCGCGCAGGAACCGATCGGCATCGCCGCCCGTCATCCTGCCGAACGCCGGGAGCGGCGGCCGCATCCATGCGAGCTCGAGCGCTTCGATTTCCGAAGTGATGCGCGCGCTCTCCTCGATTCCCGCCTCGCGTCCCTGCCATCGCAGCTGCATTTCGCGGGGCGACAGCAACCGCCACTCGCCGTTCGGATGCAGCACGCCCGCACGCAGCGCCTCGCCGGCGGTCATGCCCTGGCGCAGCGCAGTGAGAAGGTCGTGTACCACGCGTGACGATTCGTCCACATAGCGCGGATCGTTCACGGCCACCCACGGCACGCCGCACCGCTCAGCGAGCTCGACCAGCGCGCCCGCGAGCGCACCCTCCGAGCCGCCGGCGTGATGGAGCTGCACCTCGACGGCGATGCGTCCGCCGAACAGCTCGCGCCGCTCCGCGAGCCATCGTTCGCCACTCGCGCCGTCGCCCGCGCGCACAAACGAGGCAAGCGGACCCGAGGGCGGGCCGGTGAGCAGATGCAGCCCCGCGCTTTTCTCGCGCAGCTGCGCCCACGTGATATTCGGCCGGCCGCGCGTGCGACCCGTGAGCGTCTTGTCCCACGCGTTCCACGCACCAACGCGCGACTGTGTCACGAGCGAGGCAAGATTGCGGTATCCATCGGCGTTGCGCGCAAGAAACGCCATCGGCTTCCCATCCACGCAGAGCTCGGTGCCGGCGAGGATTCGCACGTTTGCATCGCGTCCCGCGAGCACGGCGCGCACGAAGCCGCCCACGTCGGCGGTGTCGGTGATGCCGATGGCGCTGAACCCGAGCTCCGCGGCGCGCGCGACGAGCGTTTCAGGCGTGATGCTCCCGTCGCCGAACGAGAACGCCGTGTGCGCGCGCAGTTCGGTGTACGCCTCCATCGCTCAATCCCACCAGCCGTGGAGAAACCAGCCGCCGCCCTTCTCCTGCGCGTCGCGATAGAGCCACACGAGCGCGCCTGAGTTCGTCACGCAGCGGAAGTATTCGCGCGCGTATGTGCCGTGACCCTCGCCCTGCCCGCCCGACACGCGGTCGGGCCCCGCCGCCTGCACGATCTCGTGCCAGCCGGCAGCGTCGCGATAGCGCGCCGGCGCAAAATGGTCGCGCCGCGGCACGGTCTCCACCGTGATCCCCTGCGGCGACGGCGAAAGCTGGAGCATGAGATGCGGCGTTTGATCCTCGGTCTTCGGCCTTTGGTCCTCGGTCTTCGGTCTTCGGCCCTCGGGCTTCGGTCTTCGGTCTTCGGTCCAGTGTGTCCGCACATCCAGCAGCGGATGCGCCGAGTTCTCCGGGATTACTACAATCTCTCCCTGATCTTCGACGAGCTTCGCGACCGCGTCTTCCGTCGCGCGCGCGCTGCCGAACCCGCGGTCGAACAGGTCGCCCTGCCGCGCTTCCTGTCCCGTCACGCGCGTCGCGCGCACGGCAATCCCCGTCACCGCCGCGGCGAGTGCGAGTTTATCGAGCGCCGTGCGCGCGAGCCGGATCCAGGTGCGCCGGTTCGCCGTCGGCCGCGCGGAACTGAGCGGCTGCACCTTCGTGCTGCGATCGGTGAGTGAGAACTCGAGCGCGAGTTGGCGCGCGCCGGTCCCGTTCTCGATCAGCGCGCCGCACACGCGCTCGATGAGCGAGTTGACCACGAACAGGAGGCGCATCGGATCCTTCAGCGCATACTCGACCCAGTCGAGCGAGGCGTGCGGCAGCTCGCGCGCGAGCGGGGGGAAGAGCGTCGCGCTCCGCCGGTCGTCCGCACGCGCGAGCCGCCAGAGCGCCACCCCTTCGCTGCCGAGCCGCACTTCCACCGCCTCGCGCTCGAGCACGGCGAGTTCACCGCAGGTGGCGACGCCGATCCCGAAGAGCAGCGGCACGAGCCGCGGCGGCACCTCCAGCACGCCGATCGGAAAGAGTGCCACGAACGCACGATCGGTTCTCGGCGCCACGACGGCGATCGGCCCTTCGTCTTCGTTGCCGTGACCGGCACGTACGGCAAGCTCGGCAGCAATCGGCGTATCTGCGATTGCCGCACGAGTCCCCGTTACTCCGCGATTGCCGAGGAGAAGAAGCGCGCGCGCGG
>JBOHTH010000003.1:0-9576 GCA_050733535.1 Gemmatimonadaceae bacterium
GTACCGGCGGGCGAAGAGTGCGGAGCTCGAGGTAAACTGCCTTCCGGGCGCGCTGCGGGTGGTGGCGCGCGAAGCCGCTGGAAAAGCGAGTTGACACGTTTCTTGTTGGTTAGTTAACCGAGGTTAACCTCAGTTAACCAACCAACAAGAAACACGCTGTTGGTTTCTTACGCCTTCAAGGGAAGCGGCACTTCCCGTCCCGTCCGCGCTGATTCGTATATCCCCAGAATCAGCTCCAGCGATTTCCTCCCTCCGCGGCCATCCGTATCCGGAATCGCCTCGCCGCGAAGAACCCCGAGCACGTTCCGGTAGTACGCTTCGTGGCCAAAACCATACACCGACGTCGGGTTCGTGCTCGAAGACTCCACGAGCGCATCATCCGGGTCGGCATCGGCAAACTCCCACTTCTCCACCTTGTTCACCGCCGTGCCGCCGATCTTGGCGGTTCCCTTCTCACCGAGGATCGTGATCGACCCCTCGAGGTTCTTGGGGTAGGTCAGCATCGTCACCTCGATGGTGCCGAGTGCCCCGCTGCGGTACCGAAGCACAGCAACGCCGGTATCTTCGGCCTCGATCTTCCGGGCGAGCGTTGCGGTTTTTGCAATGACGCTTTCCACCGGGCCGCCAAGCCACTGCATGAGATCCACATAGTGTGACGCCTGGTTCATGAACGCGCCGCCGTCGAACTCCCAGGTGCCGCGCCACGGCGCCTGATCGTAATACGACTGCGGGCGCGCCCAGCGCACCGTGGTGTTCGCAAGGTAAATCTTGCCGAACCGCCCCTTGTCCACCGCGCGCTTGAGCAACTGCACCGCGGGGTTGAGACGGTTTTGCTTGACGACGAACAGCTTGACGTTCGAACTGTCGCACGCATGGACGAGTTCGTCGGCTGACGCGAGCGTGATCGCCATCGGCTTTTCGCAGACGACGTGCTTCCCCGCCCGGGCAGCGCGGACGCCGTGCGCCGCGTGCAGTCCACTCGGCGTCGCGACCGTCACGATTTCGCACGGCGCGTCGCTCAGCATGGCGTCGTACGACGTGAACCATGGCACGCCGAGGTTCTCGCCGGCTTCCCTCGCCCGCTGTTCGACGTCGTCACACACGGCGGAAACCGTGAGGCCGTCCACCTTTGCGATGGCAGTGAAGTGATTGGCGCTGATGCGCCCGCAGCCCACGAGCGCGACGCGAAACTTCTGCGGTGACGTCACAAGGTATCCTGAGTCATGAGCGTAACCTTCTCGCCGCGGCGCACGTAGCGCCTGCCGTCCCTCGGGCAGGAGAGTTCCAAGAGGCCTTCTTCGAGCTTCACGCCGCATTTGCAGACCCAGCCGGTGACTCTCGCCGGCACACCGGTGACGAGGGCATACGGCGGGACATCCTTCGTCACGACGGCGCCGGCGCCGACAAAGCAGTACGCCCCGAGCGTCACGCCGCAGACCACCGTCGCGTTCGCGCCGATCGTCGCGCCGCGACCCACGAGCGTGCGCCGGTATTCGTTCTTCCGCGGCACATGACTGCGCGGGTTGATCACGTTCGTGAACACCATCGACGGCCCGCAGAACACGTCGTCTTCCAGCTCCACGCCTTCGTAGATCGAGACGTTGTTCTGGATCTTCACGTTGTTGCCGATCTTCGTGCCGTTCATCACGACCACGTTCTGCCCGAGCACGCACTCTTCGCCGATGACCGCGCCGGGCATTACGTGGCAGAAGTGCCAGATCTTGGTCTCGGCCCCGATGGTCGCGCCCTGGTCGACGTACGCGCTCTCGTGAACGAATGGCGGTTGTTTCATCATGAGATCGTCGCTTGCCACTCCTGGATGGACCGCACTGCGGTTTGACCCTTCTTCAAGCTGAAAATTGCGTCGCATGCGGCACGGGCGGCGCTGAGTGTCGTCGTATACGCGACCCGGTTCGCAATCGCGGCCTGACGCAACGAATAATCGTCCTTCTGCGCGCGTTTGCCCAGCGGCGTGTTGATCAGGATGTGGACATCACCATTCTTGATGAGGTCAATGCCGTCTGGACGCCCTTCGCCGACTTTGTAAACGACCTTGCACGGCACGCCGCGTTCCGAGAGAAGGCGGGACGTGCCGCGGGTGGCCAGGACAGCAAAACCCATGTCGTGGAAGCGACGTGCGATCGGAACGACGTTCTCCTGGTCACGCGCGTTCACGGTGACGAACACCACTCCTTCGAGTGGCAGCCCATTGCCCGCGGCAAGTTCGGCCTTTGCGAAGGCAGTGCCGAACCCATCGGACACGCCCATCACCTCGCCCGTCGAGCGCATCTCGGGACCGAGAATGGGGTCGAACTCACGAAACTTCCCGAACGGGAACACGGCCTCCTTGACTGCGACGTACGGCGCGATGATCTCTTGCGTGAAGCCGATGTCCGCCAGCGTCTCGCCGAGCATCACGCGCGCGGCGTGCGACGCAAGCGGCACGCCGATCGTTTTCGAGACGAACGGAATCGTCCGGCTCGCGCGCGGGTTGACCTCGAGCACGTAGACGATGCCGTGCTGGATCGCGTATTGCACGTTGATCAGCCCGACGACACCGAGCGCCTTCGCAAACGCAACCGTGTGCGCCCGCATTTCACGCCCGTGTTCCTCACTGAGGATCAGCGGCGGAAGCACGCACGCCGAATCGCCGGAGTGGATCCCCGCGTCCTCGATGTGGTGCATCACGGCGCCAATCACGACCTGCGTGCCATCACTGATGGCATCCACGTCAAACTCGAACGCGTCCTCGAGGAACGAGTCGATCAGCACGGGGCGCTCCTCCGACACGCGCACGGCGCGCACGAAATAGTCGCGGAGCGTCGTCTCGTCGTACACGATCTCCATCGCGCGCCCGCCAAGCACGTAGCTGGGACGGACGAGCACGGGATACCCGACCCGCGTCGCGACCTCCACGGCGCCTTCCACGCTCGTGGCGGTGCCATTCGGCGGCTGCGCGACGCCGAGGTCGCGCGCGATCTTCTCGAACCGGCGGCGGTCTTCGGCGGCGTCGATCGAGTCCGGCGACGTCCCGAGAATCTTCACGCCGGCCGCCTCGAGCGGCCGCGTGAGCTTGAGCGGCGTCTGGCCGCCCAGCTGCACGATCACGCCCACCGGCTGTTCGCGCTGCACGATCTCCAGCACGTGCTCCAGCGTGAGCGGCTCGAAATAGAGCTTGTCGCTCGTGTCCCAGTCCGTTGAGACGGTCTCGGGATTCGAGTTGACCATGATCGTCTCGTAGCCCTGCGCACGCAGCGCGATCGCGGCGCGCACGCAGCAGTAGTCGAACTCGACGCCCTGCCCGATCCGGTTCGGCCCGCTCCCGAGGATGACGACCGACTTGCGCCCCGAGCGGGGCGCCTCCGATTCGTCGCCGTACGTCGAGTACAGGTAGGGCGTGTTCGAGGGAAACTCTCCCGCGCATGTGTCGACCATTTTGTACACTGGCCGAATACCGAGGGCCCACCGCCGGTCACGCACGGCCTGCTCACTTTCCCCCCGCAACTGGCCGAGCTGCACGTCGGCGAAACCAAGCCGCTTCATGGCGCGCGTCGTTTCCTCGTCCGCCGCGGCGAGCCCGGCGTACTCGCGCTCAGCCTCCACGAGGTCGTGCATCTGCGCGAGGAACCAGGGATCGATGGCCGTGATCCCGTGGATCTCCGCGAGCGTCATCCCCGCGAGCATCGCGCGCTTCACCTGGAAGATGCGCTCGGGCGTGGGCGTCGCCAGCGCGCCGCGAAGCGTTTCGGGCGAGTCGTCCGGCAGGCGGTCGTCCTGCAGGCGCTCACCGACGACCCACCCCGTGCGCCCGCTCTCGAGTGCGCGCAGCCCTTTCTGCAGCGCTTCCTTGAACGTCCGGCCGATTGCCATGGACTCGCCCACCGACTTCATCTGCGTCGTCAGCGTCGGATCGGCACCCGGAAATTTCTCGAACGCAAAGCGCGGACACTTCACCACGACGTAGTCGAGCACCGGCTCGAACGACGCCGGCGTCGTCTTCGTGATGTCGTTCGGCAGTTCGTCGAGGCGATAGCCCACGGCGAGCTTCGTGCCGATGCGCGCAATCGCAAACCCCGTGGCCTTCGACGCGAGCGCGGACGACCGCGAGACGCGCGGGTTCATCTCGATCACCACCATCTCGCCGTTCGACGGATTCACGGCGAACTGGATGTTGCAGCCGCCCGCATCCACGCCGATCTCGCGAATGACCGCGATCGCCGCGTCGCGCATCACCTGGTACTCGCGGTCGGTGAGCGTCATTGCCGGTGCAACGGTGATCGAGTCGCCCGTGTGCACGCCCATCGGATCGATGTTCTCGATGGAGCACACGATGACGACGTTATCCTCGCAGTCGCGCATCACCTCGAGCTCGTACTCTTTCCAGCCGAGCAGCGATCGCTCGATGAGCACTTGCGAGATCGGGCTTTCGGCGAGCCCGCCCTTCACGATGCGCTCGTATTCCTCGCGATTATATGCGACGCCGCCGCCAGACCCACCGAGGGTAAATGCAGGCCGAATAATCGCCGGAAATCCCGTCCACTCCGTTAGCGCGAGCGCCTCGTCCCATGAAGTCGCGATGCGCCCCTCCGGACACTTCAGCCCAATCTTGACCATCGCCTCGCCAAAAAGCTTCCGGTCCTCCGCCACCGCGATCGCGCGCGCGTTCGCGCCGATCAGCTCGACGCCATGCTTCGCCAGCGCGCCGCTCTCGTGAAGCTTCATCGCGACGTTGAGCGCCGTCTGGCCGCCCATTGTCGGCAGCAGCGCGTCAGGCTTCTCCCGGGCGATGATCAGCTCGACATACTCCGGCGTCACGGGCTCGATGTAGGTACGATCCGCGATCTCCGGATCGGTCATGATCGTCGCCGGATTCGAATTCACGAGGATGACCTCGTACCCTTCCTCGCGCAGCGCCTTGGCCGCCTGCGTGCCGGAATAGTCGAACTCGGCGCCCTGCCCGATGACGATGGGCCCGGAGCCGATGACGAGAATGCGATGCAGATCAGAGCGACGCGGCATTGATGAGTGAGGTACCGGCGGACATGGACGGTGACGCCATGCTATGCGTCATGCAGGAGATCGGTGATGATGTCGGCCCGCGAACGGGCCGGCTGCCAGCCGGTGTCCTCACGCAGCCGGTCGTTCTGGCCGACGAGACAGGGCACATCGACGGGACGCTGAAGCGAATTCTCCGGGACGAGCTCGGCCTGCACGCCAGCCGCGGCCATGACTTCCGCCGCCAGTTCGCCGACCGACACGCCCTGGCCGCTGCAGACGTTGTAGACATGACCGGGGAAACCGTGCTCCGCGAGCAGTGTGTACGCGCGCACCGCGTCTTCGACGTGGAGGAAATCGCGCACGGTGATGGTGTTGCCGATCGCCACGCGCGGCATCGCGGTGCCGCGCACCGCGCGCACCCGGCTTACGAGCGCCGGGATGAGGAAACTCGCTGCCTGGCCGCGTCCGCTGTGGTTGAACGAGCGGGTGCACACGACGCGCACGCCGTCCGAGCGGAACGCCTCCAGGCCGAACTCTTCCTGAGCCATCTTCGTCGCGGCGTAGAGGGTACGCGGCCGGCACTCGGCGTGCTCGCCGAGCGGCATGGCAGTGGCGTCGTGCCGCCCGTATTGCTCGGCGCTCCCGACGAGCACGACGACCGGGTCGAGCGTGCCGGCTGCCTTTCGCGTGCGCGCCTCGCTGAGCAGGCGAACCGCGAGCCCCGCGTTCACGTCGAACGCGAGCATCGGGTCATCGCCCGCAGCGGGGACGAACGACACGCCGGCCAGGTGAAAAATCGCGTCGGGGCGCGACGCCTCGATGGCGCAGCGCGCCGCGTCCTGCGCGCGAAGGTCTTCGTGGCGCCACGCAACGGCCCCATGGTCCTCGGCGCCGAGGATCGCCGTGCCGGGGTCACCCGTCAGCGATGACCCGGTGACCGCCCACCCCTGGCGCACGAGGTCGCGACAGAGCCATTGGCCGGCGAATCCGCCGGCACCGGTGACAAGGGCGCGCTTCGCCCCCACTTCAGCCGTTGCCGTCGACGGCGATCTTGCGGTGACGCGCGATGTCGGCGTCGACCATCATCCGTACGAGCTCGCGAAAGTGCACCTTCGGCTCCCAGCCAAGAACGCGCTTCGCCTTCGCGGGATCGGCGACGAGAAGTTCGACTTCGGCCGGGCGCAGGAATTTCGCGTCCGTCTTCACGAACTCGCGCCAGTCGAGGCCGGCGTGAGAGAATGCCTCCTCGCAGAACTGCTGGACCGTCCACTTCTCGCCGGTCCCGATCACGTAGTCGTCCGGCTTGTCCTGTTGGAGCATGCGCCACATCGCGTCGACGTAGTCACCGGCAAACCCCCAGTCGCGGTGCGCGTCGATGTTGCCGAGGCGCAGCTCCTTCGCCCGGCCGAGCTTGATGCGCGCGACCGCGTCCGAGATCTTGCGCGTGACGAACTCGAGTCCGCGGCGCGGGCTCTCGTGATTGAACAGGATTCCGCTCACCGCGAACATTCCGAACGACTCGCGGTAGTTCACCGTGATCCAGTGCCCATAGACCTTCGCCACGCCGTACGGTGACCGCGGATAAAACGACGTCGTCTCGCGCTGCGGCGTCTCCTGAACCTGGCCGAACTGCTCGCTGGAGCTCGCCTGGTAGAAGCGGGCCTTGGGAGCGGCACGCTTGGCTGCCTCGAGCAAACGCGTCACGCCGAGGGCCGTGAACTCGCCGGTGAGCACGGGCTGCGTCCATGACGTGGCGACGAAACTCTGCGCGGCGAGGTTGTAGATCTCGTCCGGTTTCGTCTCCGCGATGACGTCCACGAGCGACGTCTGGTCGAGAAGATCGGCCGAGAGCAATTCGACTTTGTCCACCAGATGGCTGATCCGCTCGTACGGCGTCGTGGAGCTGCGCCGGACGATGCCGACGACGCGGTAGCCTTTCGAGAGCAGCAACTCGGCGAGGTACGAGCCGTCCTGGCCGGTGATGCCGGTGATAAGTGCTGTTTTCATCGTGGGTAAATGTGTATGCAAACGCGTGCCTAAGACACCCCTGAACAGCGCGTTAACACGTTTCTGGTGCTGCGCTTTGGTGGTTGGTTAACCAATTGGCATACCAACCACTAACGCGCAGCAACAAGAAACACTTCCACTCGCCCGTGAAGGCGCAAAAAGGGGAGCCGAAATCGGCTCCCCTTTTCGGTCTTCGGTCTTCGGTCCTCGGTCTTCGGTCCTCGGTCTTCGGTCCTCGGTGTTCAGCCCTACGCGACCACCGCCGCGCCTCGCGGCGCGCGCTGCACCTTGCCGGCGGCAAGGCACCGCGTGCACACCTTCACCTTCGTGATTTTTCCGTCGACGACGATGCGCGCAACCTGGAGATTGGGTTTCCACGTGCGCCGCGTCTTGTTGTTGGCGTGCGAGACGTTGTTGCCGAAGGCGATGCCCTTGGCGCAAACGAAACATTTGTTGCGGGCGATCGGCATGGCCTAGCTCTCCATCAGTTCGATACGCGCCATCTCTGCGCCGTCACCCTTGCGGTGGCCGGTCTTGAGAATGCGTGTGTATCCGCCCTTGCGCGTCGCAAACCGGGGTCCGAGCTCCTGAAAGAGCTTGTCCGATGCAGAACGCTTGGCGATGTGCACGCCCGCGAGCCGGCGCGCGTGCAGCGTACCGGTGCGGGCCTTCGTGATCAGCTTCTCGACGAACGGGCGCAGTTCTTTCGCCTTGGCCTCGGTGGTCTCGATGGCACCCTCGAGGATCAGCGAGGTCGCGAGATTCCGCAGGAGCGCGATCTTCTGCTCGGTCGTGCGGCGGAGCTGCCGTCCTGCCTTCTGGTGACGCATGTGGACTATTCCTCTGGAAGGTCGTCGGGCGCCTTGGCGGCCGCGCGGCTCGGCGCCGTGCCGAAGTCGGAGACGCGAACACCGTCGCCGTTCTCTTCGAAACGCATGCCGAAGTTCAAACCTTCACGCTCGAGCAGGTCGGCGATTTCCTGGAGCGACTTCTTGCCGAAATTCTTGACTTCGAGGATCTGGTCTTCTGTCTGGCGCACGAGATCGCCGAGCGACCTGATGCTCGAGTTCTTGAGCGAGTTCACCGACCGCACCGAAAGCTCGAGGTCGTCAATCGGCGTCTTGAGCAGGAGCGCCATGCGAGCCCCGTCCGAGCCGGCAAACTCTCCGGACCCGACCGGCGCGGCCGCGTGCGTGCCGAACCCGACGAAGTACTGGAAGTGCGTCTGCGCCAGCGCGGCGGCGTAGCTGACCGCCTGCTCCGGCGTCACGGTGCCGTTGGTTTCGACCGTCAGCGTGAGGCGATCGTAGTCGGTGCGCTGTCCGACGCGCGTTTCTGCGACGGAGAAGTTCACGCGACGAACCGGCGAGTAAATGGAGTCGATGCGGACGAGGTCGACCGGCAGCGACCGGTCGGCCGGGTGCTGGTCGGCTTCGACATACCCGCGACCCTTGTTGACGTACAGTTCGACCGAGAGGTCGCGGTCGTCCTGCATCGTGAACAGGTGGTGCGACGCGTCGATGATCGTCGCGCCACGCAGCGACTCGATGTCGCCGGCCGTCACGGGACCGGCCTTCTTCACCGTGATCTTGAGGATCGCGTCCTCGGAATCGTCGGCGAGCGCGAGCGTCAGCGTCTTGAGGTTACCGATGATCTGGTGCACGTCCTCGGCGACGCCCTGGATGGTCTGATGCTCGTGGAGCACGCCGTCGATGCGAAAGCCCCAGACTGCGGAGCCGCGCAGCGACGAGAGCAGCATGCGCCGCATCGCGTTGCCGAGCGTGTGGCCGAACCCCCGCTCCAGCGGCTGGAGGCGGAACTCGGCGATGTTGGGGTTGTCCTCGCGCTTCGTTGCTTCGACGAGCTGCGGGCGAACGAGACCGCGGAGATCGATTGCTTGAACCATGGTGTGAAATCCTTGATGATGGTCAGACGGCATCGCGGTGGCGCCGCCTACGCCCTACCCCGCCCCTGACGCGCGGTAGGATCGTGATGGGGTCAGGGCCCCGACCTGAAAGAGCGTGTTACTTGGAGTACAACTCGACGACCAGCTGCTCCTGCGCGGCCACCGGGATTCCGGCGCGCTGCGGACGTTCGAGCATGCGGCCGCTGAAGCTGTCCTTGTCCACCGCCAGCCAGCTCGGCGTCGAGCCGCGTCCTGCCTGCTCGAGCGACGAAATGACAATGGCGAGTTCGCGTGACGCCGCGCGCATCTTGATCTCCTGGCCCGGTGCGACCGCGAAGCTCGGCACATCGACGCGCTTGCCGTTGATCTCGATGTGCCGGTGACGAATCAGCTGGCGCGCCGCCTTGCGGCTCGGCGCGAAGCCCATGCGGTACACCATGTTGTCCAGCCTGCTCTCTAGCGCCGCGAGAAGGTTGTGTCCCGTAATTCCGGGAAGCGAACTCACGCGCTCGAAGGTGTTGCGGAACTGCTTTTCAGAGACGCCGTAAATGCGCTTGATCTTCTGCTTCTCGCGCAGCTGCTTGGCGTACTCGGAAAGCTTGCGGCGGCGGCCGGTGTTCTGCCCGTGCGCGCCAGGCGCGTACGGACGGCGCTCGACGGGGCAC
>JBOHTH010000004.1:0-2707 GCA_050733535.1 Gemmatimonadaceae bacterium
TCGATGGCGTGGAGCTCGCGCAGTTCCGGCGCACGGCGAAAAACACCGACGATCTCGTGGCCGCACTCGACGAGCTTTCGCGTGACATTCGCAGCAAGGTCGGCGAGTCGCTGCGCAACGTGCGCGAGACAAGTCCGCTCGAACGGGTGACGACGGCGTCACTGCCGGCGCTGCGAAAATACGTCGAGGGGTTGGACCTGATCTCCGCCACCGGCGATAACGCGCAGGGACGCGTCGCCTTGCTCGAGGCCGTCGCACTCGACAGCACCTTTGCGATGGCGTGGCGGCGCATCGCCGCTACGTACGGCACGGAGCAGGGAGCGCAGGCGCAGCAACAGCGGGCCATCAGTCAGGCGTTCAAGTTTCGTGATCATCTGAGCGATGATGAGCGGCTCTTGACCGAAGCGGGCTACTATGACTGGGGACCGACGCCTGATCGCGAGCGCGCGATCACGGCATACGAAGCTCTCATCGAGCGCGATTCCACCAATGCCGCGGCCCTGAACGACGTCGGCAACCTCTATAATGCCAAGCGCGACTACGCGCGCGCCGAGGACCGCTATCGTCGGGCGACTCACGTGGAGCATCCGTTCGGCGGATCGTTTTTCAACCTCATCGGCACACAAGCCACCGCTGGGCGAATGGCAGCCGCCGATTCGTCTCTCGCGCGCTTTGAGAAGACGCTCCCGGCACACGGCGAAATACCCCTCGCCAAAGCCGCGCTCGAGGCGATGCGCGACAACTATGAGACCGCCGACACGTCGCTGCGGGCGGCGTTCGTCCGAACCAAGGCCCCCGGTGTTCGCGCAGAAGGTGCAGGATTCATCGCGAGCCTCGAAACCGTGCGAGGGCATGTGCGCGAAGGCCAACGCTGGACCGCGCAAACGATCGTGAGTCCGACTGGCACGCCCGGCGGCTCTGCCGAACGGCTCAACGTCATGCTCGACAGCGCGTGGGTTGAGGCTCACTTCCTGAACGATGCCGCGGGCGCGCGCGCGACGATCCGTCGTGCACTCGCGGCCGTGCCGATGGAATCGCTCGGCGCGGGTGACCGTCCATGGTATACGCTGGTGCTCATTGCCATGGCGATGCACGACGGGACGGCAGCGCACACTTACGAAGCTGGATTGCTTAAGGATCTGCCGCTGTCGCGGTTCGCAACTTACGTCGGCATGGCTGATGCGGTCCGCAGCACCGTCGCGATCGCAGACAATCACCCGAAGGATGCGCTTCCGCTCCTGGCCACCGCGTACAAGGGCGATATTGACCGCGGCCAAACTGGACCACTCCGCGCAGAGGCCTTCGACCTGACCAACCAGCCCGACTCCGCCATCGCGGAGTTCGAACTGTATGTGCATACGCCGGACGGCGTGATGGTGTCGCGCCCGAGCTTCTACGCCGGTTCATTCAAACGGCTCGGCGAGTTGTACGAGGCCAAGGGCAACGCGGCCAAGGCGATGGAGAACTACCAGAAATTCGTCGACCTTTGGAAAAATGCCGACCCCGAGCTTCAGCCAGCGGTGAAACAGGCAAGGACTCGGCTCGACGAGCTGAAAAGGAAGACTGGCGGCAAGAGCTGAGCAGTTCGCTCTCCCGCGCCCGGTGTTCAGCGCCCGCGCGAAGTCATCCGTACGTCATATATCGGGGCGTCTCCGCGCCCCAAGCTCCTCTCATCTCTCAAGGGCCCGTCATGTCCCCTACCCGCAGAGACTTCGTCAAAGCCAGCGCCGTCGCCACAGCCGCGACCATCGCCGGACCGCAGCTGCTCAAAGCCGCGACTCCTCGCGTCATCGCGCGTTCGACCGAGATGTACGCCGATGATCTCATCATGATCGCGCTCGGTGCCGCCAAAGATGCCGGCGCGCAGTATGCCGATGCCCGCATCGGCCGCTACCGCCGCCAATCATTGAATACGCGCGAGCACCAGATCACGGGCGTAAACGACTCCGAGTCGTACGGCATCGGCATCCGCACGCTCGTCGACGGATCGTGGGGGTTCGCGGCCACTGCGAACATGACGAAGGACGCCGTCGCGAAATGCGCGCGTACCGCCGCTCGCCTTTCTCGCGCGGCCAAGAGCACACAGCGCCGTCCAGTCGAGCTCGCACCGGTCACGCCGGTCAAGGGCACGTGGACGACACCGATCCTCAAGGATCCGCTCGAGATTCCAATCGAAGACAAAGTCGCGCTGCTCTTCGCCACGAACGAAGCCGCGCTGAAAGTCCCGAAGATTCGCTTCTGCACCTCCGGCCTGCAGCTCCTGCGCGAGGTGAAGACGCTCGGCACGACCGAGGGCACACTCATCACGCAGACCTTCATTCGTTCCGAAGCATCGTTCAACGTCACGGCAGCGGGCAACGGGAACGTCGAGAGCTACACCGAAGAACTCCCGCCGCGCAGTCAGGGTTGGGAGTACATCGAGTCGCTCGACCTCCCTGGACACGCCGCCGAGTGGGCACAGGTCGCGGTTGAGAAACTCTCGGCGAAGTCGGTCGAGGCTGGCCGCTACGATCTCATTCTCCAGCCGACGAACCTGTGGCTCACCATTCATGAATCGATCGGGCACCCAACGGAACTCGACCGCGCGATGGGCTTCGAGGCGAACTTCGCCGGCACCAGCTTCGTGAACCCGCCGGAGAAAATGATCGGCAAGCTCAAGTACGGTCAGCCGCTCATGAACATTCAGGGCGACCGCACACAGGAGCAC
>JBOHTH010000005.1:0-2224 GCA_050733535.1 Gemmatimonadaceae bacterium
GCCGTGGAGGATCACGCCGGGTTCGAGATAATCGGCTCCGAAATTCACGAACGACCCCACCGTGCGCTCGGCGCCCGCAAGCCTGGCGATCGCGAGTTCATTGAGCCCGTTTTGCACGGAGATCACGCAGCCGCTTCTCGCCAAGTGCGGAAGGAGCGCTCGCGTCGCGGCCTCTGTGTGATGCGCCTTGGTGGCGAGCATGATCGTATCCCACTCGCCGACGAGTGTGTCCGGCGTGAACGCCGGCACTCGCTGCGTGAACTCCCGCACGGGGCCGGTGATCCGGATGCCGCCGGCGTCAATGGCCGCGACGTGCTCGGCGACATTGTCGATCATGGTGACGTCGTGCCCTGCGCGCGCGAGATACGCGCCCATCGTCCCGCCGATCGCGCCGGCGCCCCATACGAGAAAACGCATCGGAGTGCTCGCGGTCAGGACGGCTGGCCCCACGAGCCCGTGAGCAGGGCCCGAGTTTCCTCCACGGCGACTTTCCAGAGTGCGAGGAGGTCGTCGTCTGGGCGCTGGTAGAGACCGCCGTAATTGCCGTCGCCGAGGTACGCGCGCAGCGCGATCGGATCGAGCGCCCGCACAGTGGCGAGATCCACCATTGGCCGCTGATTGGCGGGCATCTGCACGCCCGGCAGCCGCGTCCATGGAAAGTTCTCCATCCACGATCCATGCGACGCGACGGGATCGATGGCCTGGACCTTGGCCCAGGTGAGCGGCGCGTTCCACCAATTGTGAAAGAGCACCCGGCACGCCGGATGATTCGCCCCCCACTCCTGCGCGAACTGCTGCACGGCGTTGTTGCCGCCGTGTCCGTTCACGATGAGGATCCGGCGAAAACCGCTGTGCGCCATTCCGTCGAGGATGTCGCTCACGACGCGCAGGTGAGTTTCCACGCGAAGCGAGATGGAGCCCGGGAATTCGCGAAAATACGGCGTGACGCCGTAGGGCACGACCGGAAAGACGGGGATGCCGAGCGGTTCGGCGGCCTCGGCGGCGACGCGCTCAGGCAAAATACAATCGACGGTGAGCCGGAGATGACTGTGCTGCTCGGTGCTGCCGAGCGGAAGCACGCCGCGGTCGTCGTGTTCGAGAAACCTCTCGACCTGCATCCAGTTCATGTCCGAAATGCGCACGGCGATCGGGGCTCCGCTGAGAGTACAAGGCGACGTACGGTGAGTCCACCTGGGCGCGCCATCGTGGCGGTACCGCATAAAGACGCGCAGAGGCGACGGGGAGTGATTCGGCTTTGCGTGAGTCGTGTTGCGATTGGAGTTATTGGTCATTAGCTGTGGGAAACGGCGCCGCCGCCCGCGCGTTCGCGCGCCACGGGCCGCACACGTCGTTCCACAGCCATCCACCAATCACTCCAATCCCAAAGCATCTCACTCACAACACCAGACCACCGGGCACACATTGTGCTTCCCGACTGATCTGCCACCCAACTTACGCGTTCATTGTGCCGTGGGCGAGCAGCGGCTAGCGTATCGGGATGAGCGGATTGATCGAGGTGCGGGAGGCGGTCGCGCCGGTCCGATCGGACGGCTCACGGCGGTCATCGTGGATGAAGAAGCGCGCGGGAAGGGCGTGGGGCGGACGCTAGTGGCGGCGGCGGAGGCGGCGTTGCGCGAGCGGGGGTGCGCGATGATCGAGATCACGAGCAACAAGAAGCGCATCGACGCGCATGCGTTCTATGAGCGGCTCGGGTACACCGCGACAAGCTTTCGCTTCGCGAAGCAAATCTGAATCGTGCGAAACGGCCTAACCTTCATGGGCGGACGCGGCGTTTTCGCTTTGGTGCGGCAGAAACACAGCGATGCGCCTCCGTAAGCAGCGCCCTTAGCTCTGGCACGCGGACCTTCGCGAGGCGCACCAGCACTGCGGGGAATCCGTTGTAGTGCGGGTCGACCACGTACTTGTCCGGCTCGGCGTGCATCATCAGGTCCTTCTCTAAATTATTCGCGACACGCAACGCGAGCACGGCGCGGTTCGGCACGCGCGGTTTCTTTGGCACGACACGTTCCTTCCAGCACCATGCGAATCCTTTGCGCGTATCGCCAACCGCGACGGAAAACGCAAAATCGTTGGTTGCCTCCTCGGTGTCCGGCAGCGCGAGTGCGATTCGGCGGACGTCGGCTTCGGTGGACATAAGGCAATATGTGTTCCAACAGATCGCCACGCCAAATAAGTCGTTGCGACAGCACTCCGCCCTCTGCTA
>JBOHTH010000006.1:0-1820 GCA_050733535.1 Gemmatimonadaceae bacterium
GTGACGAGTAGACGCGCTGTGGTACGAATGCATTGATACTGGCACCAAGCACGAGCGACCCGCGTGACTGATGTCATAGCGCAGCGTCCGGGTGGCCGATTCGCGAACCCTTCGATTACTTGTTAAACATGGCCAGCGACGTTTCCCCGCCGCGCGCATCCCCGATTCCGGTGCTGCGGAGAATTGCGCTCTTCACCGAGCTTACCGATCCGGCGATAGCTCATCTCGCGGAGCGCTGCCTTTGGAAGTCGGTCGCCGCGGGGCATGTCTTGTTTGTCACCGGCGACGAGTGCCGAGGTCTGTACATGGTCGCGTCCGGACGCGTGCGGATTTACCGCACGAATCGTGAGGGCCGTGAGCAGGTCCTGCACGTGGAGGGGCCAGGTCGCACCGTAGCCGAACTCCCGCTGTTCGACGGCGGGGCGTATCCGGCGTCGGCGGTGGCTATTGAAGATTCGCGGCTTCTTTTTCTTCCGCTCGGAGCATTCGAGCACCTCTATCGCTCGCATCCTGACATCGCACAGGCGATCATCCGCGCGCTGGGACGTCGGCTGCGACACCTCGTGCATCTGGCGGAAACGCTCGCGTTTCGGGACGTCGCCGCGCGGCTCGCGCTGTTGCTTGCGGGCTATGCGGAGATAAGCGGGACGACGACGCGAGGCGGAGTTGAGATCGCGCTCGATCGCACGCAAGAGGAGCTGGCGATCGAAATCGGCACGGCGCGCGAGTCGGTATCGCGCGCCATGAAATCGCTGCGGCGACAAGGCCTCGTGCTGCCGGCTGGCCACCGACGGTTGCTCATCCCCGACGTCGCGCGGCTTCGCGCATTGCTCGCGACCGCCAAGGACGCCAGCAAATAGCCGCGTTGTTACGGCATTGCGACCGTGATCAGAATCGCGCAGTCGCCCACCGCCTTGGCGGTATGCGCAACGCCCGGTCCAAAGCTCACTAGCCCGCCCTCAGGAATCTCCATCGTCTCCTTCCCGACAAATACTTTCAGGGATCCGCGGATAGTCTGGACGCTGACAGGACCAGCAACGTGGTGCGATGGGAGGCTGGCTCCGGACTTCAAGGCGATCAGCGTGATCCGCAGTGGCCCGTCTTTCACGAGCGTCTTCGCCGCGCGGCCACTTTCGGAGGATTTTGCGAATTCCCGCAGTGTGTCGTCCTCTGCGCCGAGCAGAAACGTCAGCATCGTTCCCGAAAGTCGACGCGTCCGCTTTACCATCGACCGTCTCGCCTCAGCCATCTCCGCATCCTCCGAGCAGGCTCGTTTCAAACGCTTCCGAACGCCGAAGCAGAGTGCCAAAGAAGCGTCGGCCGGCCGGTCGGGAGGCCGCTGCGAGCGGCCACAGCGTGAAATATGGTTCGTGAGAGCACGATCGGCGAGGCGTGGAAGCAGGCATAAGTGCAGATTTCAAGAGTGAGTGACGCCTGATGCTTGGCGGACACTCTTGCTTGTGAACCCGGTTACTGCTACCAGGAACGGATCCTTCGTGCTGCGCAGCGGCGAAAAAGTGAGATGATCGATTATGACAAGACGACGGCTCAAGGATTCTGGCTCGGAGATGGGGCGCAAGCCGAGTCGAGACCAGGGATCTCGAGATTCTGTTCTCGAACGCCACGGCAGCCCCACCAATGCAAATCCCGAGCACCGGTACGATGCCGTGGATTTGGCGGGGATGGACAGCTTTCCGTCGAGTGACCCACCAGGATGGTCACCATTGCATGTCGGCACGCCAGGTGATGCGCACAGGCGATGAGAAGCGTTCACGAGAGTTGATCGGCGTGTATTCGCTCGGTCTTCCAATGCTCCACTC
>JBOHTH010000007.1:0-2202 GCA_050733535.1 Gemmatimonadaceae bacterium
TTTTACGGCGGGGCGACCTATGTGTACGCGCTGAATCTCTTCGGGCCCGACACGCCGCTGTTCGTCATCAACAACATCGGCGCCGTGGTGCCGCAGGCGAACTGGCGCGGGATCTACGAAGACGGCACCGCGATGGACGGGTCGGACGTGAGCGGGTCGGCGAGTTACAACTGGCCGGGCCAGCGTACGGGGATGTATCTGGCGCCGGACGCGCGGATCGACCCGATCATCCCGCGCACATGGGTGGGGAGCATTATCGAGGGGCAGGTCGACCCGAGCGGGTTGATCTACGACCGCAATCGGTACTATGATCCCACGGTGGGGCGGTTCACGCAGGAAGACCCGATCGGGCTCGCGGGGGGCGTCAATCTCTACGGCTACGCCGGTGGCGACCCGGCCAACAACAGCGATCCGTTTGGACTCTGCCCTCTCGAAAAGGACGGCATCCCGTGCACGATCGCGATGGGCGCGGGGGGAGCCGTCGCTGGCGCCGTCGCTGGCGCAGTCGCTGGCGCGGGGGCCGGAACACTTGTCCTTCCGGTAGTTGGTACGATTGCTGGTGGCGGCAGTGGCGCGTTGCTTGGCGCGACAGCCGGTTTGGTTGCGGGGTCAGCGGCAGGTTTGACCAGCGACATTGTAAGTGTGGTTGACGTCGACGCCGTTGTTGCGAGCATGGGAAAGGTCTCGAGGGAGCTACGCCGGATTCTAGCTGGTATATTGATTGGGAAAGGCGGCGGCATGAGCAAGGAACAGGAGATCATACATCAGGGCGGCGCCAAACCCGCGGTGGAGGAATCCACGCCGAAGCCGAAAAAGCCGTCTGATAAGAAGAAACCTGATGGGAGTGACGACCCACCGGAGAAGCAACCCTAATGTTGCAGCGCCAGTACCCAGCTTTCCTGACCTCCGGCGGCGGCGCACTCGCGTCGCCGTTCCGCTGGCTCTTGACCAGAGCTCTGCTCGCGATCGCACCACGCACATCGGTGCGCAGCTTTGAGCTGGCGTCACTGACTGGAGCGGTGAGCGAGCGAGCGACGGCACAGATGGAGGGCGCGTTCGACTTGATCGGCGCCGTTGCCCCCCAGATCCTTGCGCGCATTCACCGCGATGTCAAGCGGATCATGCTGGTTGACGCAGGTGGGCCGGAGTTCTGGCCGCTGGCGCGAGGATTTATCCTGAACACAGCTTTTGTGGAGGGGAGCGACATCGAGTTCATCGCCCTGACGATTGTTCATGAGGCCACGCACGCACGCCTCTGGCACGCAGGATTTCGGTATCACGAAAGGCTTCGCGGCCGCATCGAAAGAATCTGCGTGGGCGCCGAGCGGGCCTTTGCGATGCGTTTGCCGGACGCGGAGTACTTCGTCGCTTACTCCGAGGAGAAGCTCGCCAGTCCGTGGTGGGCGGCGTCGCAAGTCGAAGCTCGGCAGGCGCGCGCGCGCGCGAAGCTGTGGCCGGGATGGTTGTTCCGCGCGCGTCAGAGGGTGGTGAGCTGGCGACGGCGTAGCGCAGCGCCACCAGAGCGATGTCTCGGCGATAGCCATGATGCTCTATAGGGCGCAACAGCCCGGTGTTGCGTCCCGAAATTGTTTTTCGCAAGTCGCGCGAGCTTTGGCGAGGATGCTGTCGGCGGTGGCAGTAGGCGTCACCGCACTCTGGGCATCGTGCTCTATGCCAAAGGACAATCCGCGCAAATAATCGCGAGCGTCGACATGCGATTTCGGGTTGGTGCAGATCGCGCGCAGGTGGCGCTGGACCTCGTCGCTGCACTACGACGGCTTTGGCGGGCTGGTGGAGGTCAGCCAGAATCGCGGCAACCCGGTCGCGGACGAATACGCGCTGGATGCGTTGGGCAACGTGCTCACGCACGACGCGAACCGCAACGCGAACTACGCCGGCCGCGCGCTCGAGTAGATGTCGTATTCCGGCGGTCAACTCCAGGTAACGGGCTCCGACGCGCTCGACTCCTTGCGCACCGGGAGCCCACCGGCGCCGCCGCTCATCCAGACCTGGACTTGGACGTTGGCGCACTACGACAGCGCCGGGAACCAGATCGCCTCCGACACGTACGCGCAGCGCTGGATTTCCACCGATAACTATGGGTACGACACCTTTGACACCGCACCGACCGGCCAATCGTTCGTGCGGAGCTACTATGATGAAGGCGGCCGGCTCCGGGTGAGCCAGCGGAGCTACTTCTTC
>JBOHTH010000008.1:0-5663 GCA_050733535.1 Gemmatimonadaceae bacterium
GCCCAGAACACGGGCGCCACGGGGATGCCGATCTCCCGCTCGAGACGGTTGGCGAACTCGAGCGCCGAGATCGCCTTGAGCCACGTGTAGCCGGGTCCACCGAACAAGCCGGGCTGCTGGCCCGTCGTCACGACGACGCCGTGCCCCGCGGCCACGCGTTCGAGCCGCTCGGCGGCCGCGCCGCTCGGCGTGAGCGCCGGCCGCAGTGTCTCGAGCCAGCGCGCGCCGGGGAACGAGCTGCGCACGGCTTCCGCGTGACTGCGCCACTCGTCAACCCCGCGCGGCGCCGGAAGGAACCATCCTGCGGGGGCGCTGCCGTCGAGCGCGGCGCGCGCGAGCGCTCCGCCGCCGATGGACTCGGCAATTACGCGCGGTGCGCTCACGTTCCCGTCTCCGTCATTTGTGATAGGGCTCGCGCTTCACAATGGAACCAGCGCGATAGAGCTGTTCCGCCAGCACCAGCCGCGCAAGCTCGTGCGGCAACGTCCAGGGTGCCAGCGCGAGGCGCGTGCGCGCCTTGGCGCGGACGGCGGGCGACAGTCCGTACGCCCCGCCGATGACGAACGCGACATCGTGCCCCCGCTCCCGCTCTGCCTGCAGCCATGCGCTGAACTCCTCCGAAGTCTTCGATGCGCCACCCGGATCACATGCCACGAGGTGCGCCGACGCAGGCACCGCGCCTGCGAGCCTCTCTCCCTCTCGCTCGCGAACGAGGTCCGCAGAGACCGACTTCGCCGGCTCCTCGCGGACCTCGTGCACTTCGAGCGGCCAGTAGTGTGCCGCGCGCCGTTCGTATTCGTCGATCGCCGCCGAAAGATCCTTGTTTCGCACCTTGCCGACCGCGACGAGAATAATCTTCACCGGCAACAGCGACCGAGGACCGAAGCCCGAAGACCGAGAACGGCAACTTCGGTCTTCGGTCCTCGGTCTTCGGTCCTACGCATAGATCCCCCGCAGCCTGTGCACCGTCGCCACGCGGCTGATCGAGAGCATGTATGCCGCCGTGCGCATGTTCACCTTGTGCTGCTTGGAGAGATCGAGTACTGCCTTGAACGAGTGCTGCATGATCTCGGTGAGGCGCTCGTTGACGACTTTCTCCGTCCAGAAATAACCGCCGCGGTCCTGAACCCATTCAAAATACGAGACGGTCACGCCGCCTGCGTTCGCAAGAATGTCCGGCACGACAAACACGCCCTTCTCGTCAAGGATCGTGTCGGCAGCCGGCGTCGTCGGGCCGTTCGCGCCCTCGCAGATGATCTTCGCGCGGATCTTCGGCGCGTTCTTTTTTGTGATCACGTTCTCGAGCGCCGCCGGCAAGAGCACGTCGCACTCGATCGTGAGCAGTTCGTCGTTCGTGATCTTGTCGCCCTTGGGGTACCCCTCGAGCGTCTTGTGCTTGGCGACGTACGCGATCGCGTCGTCCACGTCGATGCCGGCCTTATTGTGGATGCCGCCGGTACGGTCGCTGACCGCAACGATCTTGCATCCCTCGCGCTGCAGCAGCTGCGCACCGATCGAGCCGACGTTTCCAAATCCTTGCACGGCGATCGTCGCACCCTTCACATCCATCCCGAGATGCGCGAGCGCGCCCTTCGTGACGATCGAACAGCCGCGGCCCGTGGCCTCGCGACGCCCGAGTGACCCGCCCATCTCAACCGGCTTTCCGGTCACGACGGCCGTGACCGTATGGCCCACGCGCATGGAATAGGTGTCCATGATCCAGGCCATCACGCGCTCGTTGGTGTTGACGTCCGGCGCCGGCACGTCCGAATCGGGGCCGAGCGTGGAAAAGATCGACGCCGTGTAGCGGCGCGTGAGCCGCTCAAGTTCGGATACGCTCATTTTGAGCGGGTCGCAGATCACGCCGCCCTTGGCGCCACCGAACGGAATGTTCACGACCGCGCACTTCCAGGTCATCCACGCCGCCAGCGCCGTGACTTCGTCGAGCGTGACGTTGAGGTCGAAACGGATCCCGCCCTTTGCCGGGCCGCGCGAGGTGTTGTACAGGACGCGGATCCCCGTGAACACCTCGACATCGCCGTTGTCCATCATGACCGGCGAGTGCGTGATGATCGAGCGCTCGGGCTTGCGCAGCACCTTGTAAATGCCGGGCTCGAGATCGAGCAGTTCAGCCGCGCGGTCGAACCGCGCCATCATCGCCTCGAACGGATTTTCTTCGGAGAGGAAGCGATCCTTGTCCGGTCTTACAATGGTGTTCGTCGGCAGCAGCAGATCGGGGGCCATTCGAGTCGTATGTTGGGCCGGATGTTCCCGGCGTGAGATGTCAGCAGGCTGGTTTCAGGGCACTGATAGTGGCGAGGATTCCGTCCAGGTCAGAGGCGCCGGACTCCACCACCACGCGTTGTGAAAGATACCATAGTGGGGGCGCGGCGCGAGGCCACACCGGCCCCAGCTTGACGGCGTCCTTCAGTGTGCAGACGAGCATTCCGTTCTTTTCTGCGCGACGCGCCAGCGCGGCCGCGTCCGCGGCGGAGTAGGCATGGTGGTCCCGCTCAGCGGCGAGCTCCAACTGTGCCCCGGCGTCCGCGAGCTGGGACGCGAACGCACGCGGGTCGCCGATTCCCGCCGCGGCGAGTACGCGCCGGCCGCCAACCGAAGAGAGCGCCGCCTCTTCGCCCGATGTCCAGTTCACGAGGCAGTCCGCCGCAAGATGGATCACGGCGCCGCCCGCCGCCGGAGCAAAACGCCGGGCATGCAACAGCAACTCGCGCGCCCTCACCGGTGAGGCGCTCTTGCGGGTTACTGCGATCAGCGACGCACGCGCGAGCGAGGTGAGCGGCTCGCGCCACGGCCCGGCTGGGAGCGAACGGACCGGCCCGGCGAGGTCGGCGGAGAGGAGGACGATGTCGGCATCGCGACGCGCATGGCGGTGCTGGAACGCATCGTCGAGCACCACCACGTCGCGTCCGGCGCCGCGCGCCTCAAGCGCACCGCGCACACGATCCGCCGCGACGATCACAGGAATGCCGGGATTCAACCGCGCGTGCACAAGCGACTCGTCACTTCCGTAGCCACGCATCACGATCGCCGGCTTCAGCCCCTGCGCCGCCAGCCGCGCCGCGACGTATGCGGCAACCGGCGTCTTCCCCGTCCCGCCGACGCTGAGATTGCCAATCGAAATTGCAGGGAGCGCGAGCTCGGCAGACCGAAGCCACTCGTGATCGTACGCTAGGTTGCGCATTGCGACCACGCCCGCATACGCCCACGAGGCTGGACGCAGCGCTTCACGCGCGATCCGCGCGGTGATTGACGACGACTCCCACACCCGCTGCGCGAAGCCTTCAGGCATCGGCGACGGCCTGCGCCTGCGTCATGATCGTCTCGAAGCGAGCCGTCTCCGTAGCCGCTTCGCGCGGAGAAGATCCGCCGACCATTGTCGGCTCGCCATATGCGAACGTCACCCGCGCGAACAATTTCGGAATCATGAACCGGTCCCAGCTCTTGAGGCGCCACGCGCGATTGGCGTGCACGGCGATCGCGATCACCGGGACGCCCGCGCGTTGTGCGGCGATCAGCGCCCCCGGCTGAAACTCGCCGGCGGGACCCTTCGGTCCGTCCGGCGTGACCGCCACCGGAACGCCTTGCTCGAGTTCCTTGATCATCGCGAGCAGCGCGCGCGAGCCGCCGCGCGTGGTGGAGCCGCGCACGGTGCTGTTCCCCCACGCCGCGAGGACGCGCGCGATCAGCTCGCCGTCCCGGTGCTGGCTGACCAGCACCGCCACGCCCTCATTGCTGTGCTTGTACGCAACCGGCAGGAGCACCGCGTGCCAGAGCGCGAACACCCACGGCTTTTTCTCGGCGCGCATTCGCATCCAGCCTTCGCCATTTCGCACACGGATTCGCCACGTTCGCGCGAGCAGCCCGACGAGCAGCAGTCCGATCGGCAGCAGGATGCGGACGCGCCAGTCGACCGCACCGGTCTGGGCTTCCTCCTCACCCCTCACCTTCGTAGTTGTCACCGTGCCATCTCCGACGCCATCTGCGCGACCCGGGCCGCCGCACCTGGCTGGCCGAGCTTCGCGCGCACCTCGCCGAGCCCGGCGACCATTGCCGCGCGCTCTGGTGAACGGGGATCGAAGAGCGGAGCAAGTGCGTCGGCCACGGCCACCGGCTCGAACGCCTCCTGCACGAACTCGCGCGCGACTTCGCGCCCGGCAACGATATTCAGCAGGCCGATGTGCGGAATCGTCACGATGCGTTTCGCAATCGCGTAGTCCACGGCGCCGGTGCGATACACGATCGCGCAGGGACATCCCGCGACCGCCGCCTCGAGCGTCGTCGTGCCGCTCTTGCAGAGGGCGACGTCTGCGGCGCGCAGAATTTCCAGACTCGCCGACCCGACCATCTGGTACGGCACCTGCGCCGGGTCGAGTTTCACCGAAGGCGCGACGCCCACCACGACGTGCAGGCCCGGCCGCCTGCGCTCCAACTCCCGCGCGACGCCGAGAAAGTCGCCCAGCAGCCGCTTGATCTCGCCCGCACGGCTTCCAGGAAAAAGCGCGAACACTTCGGCGCCGGGCGGAATGCCGAGGCGGCGGCGCGCTTCGGCGCGATCCGGCATGCCGCGCGCACGATCGAGCAGCGGATGACCGACGAACGTCGCGTCGATCCCGTTCGCGCGCAGCAGCGCCTCCTCAAACGGAAGGATCACCGCGGCCTTGGTGATCACGCGAGCCATGGATTTCATGCGGCCGGCGCGCGACGCCCACACTTGCGGCGTGATGAAATAGAGCACGGGCACGCCGGCGGCTTTCGCCGCCGCACCCACCTTCAGGTTGAAAAACCCGTAGTCGATGAGCACCACGAGCGCCGTCTCGCCGCCCCGCAGGCGTTCGCGGATCCGGCGATAGAGCCCGATGTGCGCCGGGACATACCTGAAAAGCGCGAGAAAACCGACGACGCCGTCGAGCTGCGCGAGCAGTGTGACGCCCGCCGCGCGCATCTTCGCGCCGCCCGTCCCCTCGAGCTGGAGGTCCGGGCGCAGCGCACGAAGTTGTTCCGCGAGCGCGGCGCCGTGCAGGTCGCCCGACGCCTCGCCGGCGAGGATCAGGACGTCACGCACTGATCCGCGCGGCCGCGGCCGCGGACGCGCGCGCAGCGGGGAGCGACCGCTCGATGTCCTGCACGATCCGAAGCGCCACCGCCAGCGCGTCGCGGCCGTCCTCTGCGGTCACCGCCACCGGCGACTCCCCGCGAAGCGCGGCGACGAAGCTCTCGAGTTCGAGCTTCAGCGGCTCGCCTTCAGGCGCGTCGATCGCCACGCGCTCGACGAACGCTTCGAGCGGCTGCGCCGAGCGCGCGAGCGCCGCGAGATCCATGCCGGTGCGCAGGCGGTACATCTCGCCCGTGCCCGCCGCGAGGTCGAGCGAGAGATATCCGTTGCGCTGGAAAATGCGCAGCTTCCGCATCCGGTCCTTCGACACCCGGCTCGCGGTAATCGTCGCCACGGCGCCGCTCTCGAACGTGATGCGCGCGTTCGCGATGTCGACCGACGGCGTCAGCACCGGGATGCCCACCGCCGAGATTGCGCTGACTTTCGCGCCCGTGAGCGTGAGCAGGAGGTCGATGTCGTGGATCATGAGGTCCAGCACCACCGCCACGTCGGACCCGCGCGGGTTGAACGGCGCAAGCCGGTCGCTGTC
>JBOHTH010000009.1:0-11649 GCA_050733535.1 Gemmatimonadaceae bacterium
GCGTTCTTGTACGTCATGCCGCGCGAGAGCCGGAGCGCGTCCGTTACCGCCTCGTCGTCCGTGGCATAATTCCAAAAACGGCAGCCGCCGAGCGCGGGTCCGAGGGTGGTGTCGTGGATCGCGATCACGCCGCGGTATCCGGTGGATTTATCTGAGCAGCACACGACTTGCTCGTGGCCGAGGGACTGCATGGTTTCAAAAAGTTTCATGACTGCGACAGGGCTCTCCCTATGACGATACGTTGGATTTCAGATGTGCCTTCATAAATCTCGGTGACTTTGGCGTCGCGGAACAGGCGTTCCACCGGATAATCCTTCACGAAGCCGTACCCGCCGAAAACTTGAATGGCCTGGGTCGTGACCCAGACCGCGGCCTCGCTCGCGACGAGCTTGGCCATGGATGTGTGTGGTCCCACGGGCTCGCCGCGATCCTTCGCGGCCGCAGCGGCGTGGAGCAGCGCCCGCGCAGCATGCACGCGCGTCGCCATGTCAGCGAGCTTGAACTGGATCCCCTCGAACTCCTTGATCGGGCGTCCGAACTGGCGGCGCTCGCTTGCATATGCGACGCTGAGATCCACGGCGTGCTGGGCGATCCCGATTGCCTGCGCCGCAATGCCCAGGCGTCCGTGCTCCAGCGACTGCATCGCGTAGACGAATCCCTGCCCTTCCTGGCCCACGAGCCGGTCGGCGGGAACTCGCATCTCGTCGAAGACGAGCTGCACGGTCGGCGACGCGCGCAGTCCCATCTTGTCCTCTTTCTTCCCGACCTTGAACCCGGGCAGATCCGGCGTGATGATGAACGTCGAGATTCCGCGCGCGCCGCGCCGCATCTCCGGCGTGTCGGTGCGCACCATCGCGACGATCACTCCAGCCTCACTGCCGCTCGTGACCCACGACTTGCTGCCGTTGAGAATCCACGAGTCGCCGTCGCGAACGGCCTGCGCGCTCAGCGACGCCGCGTCGGACCCAGCGTCGGCCTCGGAAAGCGCGAACGCGCCCAGCAGCTCGCCGCGCGCCATCGGCGCGAGAAAGCGGCGGCGCTGTTCGTCACTCGCGTACTTCACCAGCATCTGCGTGGGAAGCGAGTTGTGCACCGACATCAGCACCGCCACGGACGCATCGGCAGCCGCGATCTCTTCGAGCGCGATCAGGTACGTGAGGTTGTCGAGGCCGAGCCCACCGTATTCCTCGGGGATCAGCATGCCGAGAAAGCCGAGGTCGCCCATCTGTTTAATAAGTCTGGGCGCAAAATGCGAAGTGCGATCCCACTCCGCGGCGCAGGGGGCTATTTCATTGCGCGCAAACTCCTGGGCCAGCCGCTGGATCTCGGCCTGCTCGGGAGTGAGTGCGGTGAGCGAACGGAGCGTCATTGATGGGTTGCGAACGGCGGCGCGGGCGCGGCGGGAACCGGCGGGAGCGCCGGCCCACGGGACGGCTGCCACCTATGCGTACGAGTAGAACCCTCGTCCGGTTTTGCGGCCGAGCCATCCCGCCGCGACGTACTTCCGCAGCAAGGGGCAGGCCCGGTACTTCGGATCGCCGAGTCCCTTGTGCAGGACGTCGAGAATGGCCACACAGGTGTCGAGCCCGATCAGGTCGGCGAGCGCCAGCGGCCCCATCGGGTGATTCATGCCGAGCTTCATTACGGTGTCGATCGCTTCCGGCGTGCCGACCCCTTCCATCACGCAGTACACCGCTTCGTTGATCATCGGCATCAGGATTCGATTCGCGATGAAACCGGGATAGTCCTGCGCCTCAACGGGCGTCTTGCCGAGCGCGGTCGCAAGCGCCGTCGTGCCGTGCAGCGTGTCCTCGCCCGTCGCGAGCCCGCGGATGATCTCCACGAGCTGCATCACCGGCACCGGATTCATGAAGTGCATGCCGATGACCTGCGCCGGGCGCTTGGTGCGAGCCGCAATCTCCGTGATGGAGATCGAGCTGGTGTTGGACGCGAGGATTGCACCCGCGTCGGCCAGACGGTCGAGCTCACTGAAAATCTTGAACTTGAGATCAGCGTTTTCGGTGGCGGCCTCGATAGCGAACGTCGCGCCCTTCACCGCACCGAGATCGCCGCTCGTCGAGAGCCGCGCCAGCGCGGCATCGCGCGTGGCGGCGTCGATCGAACCCTTTTTGATCTGGCGGTCGAAGTTCTTCTCGATGGTGGCGCGTCCCTTCGCGAGCGCCGCCTCCGACACATCGATCATGGTGACGGGGAGCCCCGCACTCGCACAGACGTGCGCAATGCCGTTGCCCATCTGGCCGGCGCCGATCACCGCTATCACATCACTCATCCTTCACGTCTCCATGCCGGAAGCTGAACTTGGTTCTTGCGAGTGGCGCAAAACCGCCCGGTTTCACGAATCGTACCAACAGAAAGGTAGCGACCAGCATCCCTCCGGCGGCGGCCAGTCCGCCTTCCGGGCCCCACGGCCCGCCGGTGGCCCACGTAGGTCCATGATCCACAAGGCGGTACGCCGGCGTGGCGAGCGGCAGCCCACTCACTGGCGCGTGCAACACGACAGCCTGTGCGAGGTTCCACGCGAGATGCGCGACCCACGCCGCCCAGAGGCTGTCCGTGGTCAGCCGGATCACTGCGAGGAACAGGCCGGCGAGCGCGACCATGCCGGTGGACAGAAAAGTCGGATCGGGATTCAGGAGATGCAGCACTGCAAAGAGCACGCTCGTGATCGCGATGGCGAACGGCGCGCCAACGCCCTCGACGAGCGTCGTCAGGAGATAACCGCGCATCGCGAGCTCTTCAGCCAGTGCCGCGGGCGCGAGGACGGACAGCGCGCTCCGCGCCGCGGACCACCAGGAAATAATCTCGGACGGCTGGCGGTCGAACGAAAAGTGCCCCGTTGCGATGAGCAGGCCGCATGGGACGAGAATCGCAAGCGCTCCCGCGGCCAGCCCTATGAGGAGCCAGCGCGGACGCAACGCGTCGGCGCCGAGGCCGACGCGGGTCCAGATTCCGTCGCGCATGCCGTCCGCGACGCGCACCGCGGCGTACGTGCCGACCAGCAAACCGAGCAACTGTCCGTACTCGGCCAGCGGCACGCTGTATTCCCGCGCGAGCCCGACGAGCGGCGTGAGCGAAATCGCCTCATAGGCGATGGTCGCGACGACGATTCCGCCGGAAAGCGTGACGAGCAGGAAAAACGCCACGCGCCACCAGGCGCGCAGCCGTCCGTCACCCTTGAAAAGAACGTTCAATGGAACCCGTCAGACGCGCTCCACGCTCAGCGCCACCGCGTTCCCGCCGCCGAGGCACAGTGTCGCCAGTCCGGTCCGCGCGCCGCGATCGTGCATCGCGTGGAGCAGCGTGACGAGCACGCGCGCGCCACTCGAGCCGATCGGATGGCCGAGCGCGATCGCGCCGCCGTTGACGTTCACTCGCGCCCAATCCCACTTGAGGCCGTCGCCGTCGGCAAGCGCCTGCGCGGCAAACGCCTCATTGGCCTCGATGAGATCGTAGTCGCCGATCTCTGCGCCCGTGAGTTTCATGAGATTCTGCACGGCGAGAATCGGCGCGAAGAACAAATCGCGCGGTTCCGTGCCGCCGCTCGCGTAACCGGTGATGCGCGCCAGCACCGGAAGGCCGTGCGCCTTGGCGTATTCCTCGCTTGCGACCACGAGCGCCGCGCCGCCGTCCGAGAGGCCCGGTGCATTTCCCGCGGTGACCGTGAGTTCATCGGGCTTCATGTCCTTTGGCGCGTCTTTCGGAAATGCAGGGCGCAGCTTGGCGAGCACTTCGAGCGACGTATCCTTGCGCGGGCTCTCGTCGGTCGAGATCACCGTGGGTCCTTTCTTTCCGGGAATCTCCACCTTCACGATTTCTTTCTCGAACTTGCCGCCCTCGATCGCCGCGACGGCCTTCATGTGCGACTGGTACGCGAACTCGTCCTGGCGCGCGCGCGTGATGCCGGCCTTCTTTGCCGTGTACTCCGCGTAGCCACCCATGTGGACCTGGCCGAACGAGTCCCACAGTCCGTCCCTGATGAGTCCATCCACCAGCGGCTGGTCGCCGAACTTCACGCCGCCGCGCATCCCGTACACGAGGAACGGCGCGTTCGACATCGACTCCATGCCGCCGGCCACGAGCAGCTGCGCGTCGCCGGCCTTGATCGCCTGCGCGGCGAGCATCACCGCCTGAAGGCCTGACCCGCACACCTTGTTGATGGTGTACGCAGGCACCGCAGCCGGCACACCCGCCTTGATCATCGCCTGGCGCGCAGGCGCCTGACCGACACCCGCCTGCACGACGTTCCCCATGATGACTTCGTCGATCGCGGTGCTATCGACTTTGCCGCGCTCGATTGCCGCGCGAATCGACGCCGCGCCGAGCTCCGGCGCGGAGAGTGGCGCGAGTCCGCCGAGAAAACGGCCGATCGGCGTGCGCGCGCCGGACACGATCACTGCATTGGTACCGGTGGAACGGGTCATTCTGCTGCTCCTGTATGCGCGGCCGCCATGAGCGAGCGCGTGCGAATTTCATCAGTGATGCGCGCGACGAACGCGTCGAGCGCTATGACTTCCTGCTTCTTGCCGGCGCCGCGCTCGCGGACGGCGAGCGTGTTCGCTTCAGCCTCGCGTTTTCCGATTACGGCCATGTACGGCACCTTCATCGTCTCCGCCTCGCGAATGCGGTAGTTGAGCGTCTCCGAGCGATCGTCGAGGTGTGCGCGAATTCCCGCCGCGCGCATTTTTGCCGTGACCGCCGCGGCGTGCGATGCAAAATCGTCGGCGATCGGGAGCACGCGCACCTGCTCCGGCGAGAGCCAGACGGGGAATGCGCCGGCGAAGTGCTCGATGAGAATCGCGATAAATCGTTCAAAGGATCCGCTGACTGCGCGATGGATGAGAACGGGGCGATGCGCGTGGTTGTCCTCGCCCGTGTAGCTCAGGTCGAAGCGCTCGGGCTGCGAGTAGTCGAGCTGGATCGTGCCGAGTTGCCAATGCCGGCCGATCGAGTCGGTTACGTCGAAGTCGATTTTCGGCCCGTAAAACGCGCCGTCGCCCTCCTTCAACTCATAAGGCAGGCCGGTGGCCTCGAGCGCCGTGCGCAAGCCGCGCTCGGCTTCGTCCCACATCGCGTCCGTCCCGACGCGCTCGGCGGGACGCGTGGCAAACTTGAGCCGCGCCGAGAGGCCGAAGGTCGCGTAGTAGCCGAGGATGAAGTCCGTGAGCCGTTTCACTTCGTCGGCGATCTGGCTTTCCATCAGGTAGATGTGGCAATCGTCCTGACGGAACTGCCGGACGCGCGTGAGTCCGGACAGCGCGCCGCTGATCTCGTTGCGGTGCAGCACGTCGTAGGTGTTGTAGCGGAGCGGCAGCTCGCGATACGAGTGCTTCTTTGACGCGAACAAGAGATGGTGCGACGGGCAGTTCATCGGCTTCAGCGCGAAATCGTTCTCGCCGGTTTCCTTGTCGTGCACGAGGAACATGTTGTCGCGGTACACGCCCCAGTGCCCGGAGATCTCCCAGAGCGCCTTGTTGTAGAGCAAGGGCGTCATGATCTCCTTGTAGTCATCGCGCTGCAGCTCGCGCAGGAACTCGTTGATCGTGTTGATCAGCGTGGTGCCGCGCTCGGTCCAGAACGCCGCGCCCGGCGAGTATGGGTGGAACATGAACAGGTCGAGCGCCTTGCCGAGCACGCGGTGGTCGCGCCGCTTGGACTCGTCGAGGCGATGAAGGTGCGCGTCGAGATCTTCCTGCTTGAAAAACGCCGTCGCGTAAATGCGCTGCAGCATCTGGCGGCGTTCATCGCCGCGCCAGTATGCGCCTGCCGTGCTCAGCAGCTTGAAGACCTTGAGGTACGAGGTGTCCGGGACGTGCGGGCCGCGGCAGAGGTCGGTGAACGGACCGTCCGTGTAGGTCGAAATGATCTCGTCGGTGCCTTCGAAGTCGGCGAGACGCTCGAGCTTGAGCGGATCGTCGGCGAACACCTTTTTCGCTTCGGCCTGCGAGACCTCGGCGCGCACGAACGGATATTTCTCCGCGACGACCTTGCGCATCTCAGCCTCGAACGCCTCGAGATCTTCGGGCGTGAACGGCTGCGCGACTTCGAAGTCGTAGTAGAAGCCGTCTTCGATCGCCGGGCCGAAGCCGATCTTCGCGTCGGGGCGCAGGCGGCGCACGGCGGTCGCGAGGATGTGCGCGCCCGAATGGCGCAGCACGTCGAGCGAGCGCGGGTCTTTCTCCGTGATCACGACGAACTTTCCGCCCTTGCGGAGCGGAGTGTTCAGGTCCTGCACCTCGCCGTCGACCGCGACCGCGATGCTGTCGCGCAGCAGCCGCTTGCCGATCGACCCGACAACTTCATGCGCGGGCGTGCCGAACGGGACGGTGCGCGTTGCACCATCGGGAAGGACGAGCGTGATCATTTCGACCGCGGACACAGCGTCGATCATCGGTCGGTAAGCGCGTCGAGCATGGGGACGATGCGGCCGGAGAATCTAAAACAGAGAACCACGCCGACAACGAGCAACGCCAGAAAGGCGCCCCAGAGGATCATCTGGCGCAGTTTGAGGCGGTCGGCCGCATTGACGGACGGCGTCGCGGACATCGGGCTCCGAAGGATTGGGGACAACGGGGAAGTTAATGCCTGCGACAGCGTCGCGGCGAGGGCGACCGCGACCCGGCAGTGGTCGGTTTGGAGGAACGACGTGTTCGGTGGTCTGGGTCCTGAGTGAGATGCTGTGGGATTGGGGTTATTGGTCGTTGGCTGTGGGACCAGAGTTCGCCGCCACGGACCGAGGCAGTGTCCCACAGCCAAGAACCAAGGACCCCAATCGCAACACACCTCACCCAAAGCCGAATCACTCGCTCTTGCTCGCCCCTGTAGTTCTCCTCTCTCCTCGCCTCAGCTAACTTTAGCAGAGCGATGACCACCCCCGACCCGCAGTCCGACCTCCCCGCCCAGTACGACGCGGGCGCGACCGAGCACGCGCTCTATCAGCAGTGGGAGGCCGCCGGGGTGTTTCGCGCCGACGCGGCGAAGTCAAAACGCGCCGGCGGGAATCGCGATCCGTTCGTCCTCGTGATGCCCCCGCCGAACGTGACGGCGATCCTGCACGTCGGCCACGGGCTCAACAACACGGTGCAGGACGTGCTCGTGCGCTGGCGCCGGATGGCGGGCGACGACGCCCTGTGGGTGCCCGGGACGGACCACGCCGGCATCGCGACGCATAACGTCGTCGAGAAGCAGCTTGCCGCAGAGGGAAAAACCCGTGACGACCTCGGCCGCGCGGCGTTCGTCGAACGCGTTCGCACGTTTGCCGACGCCACGCGCGGCGAGATCCTCCAGCAGCTGCGGGTGATCGGCTCGAGCGCCGACTGGACGCGCACCGCCTACACGTTCAGTCCGGAACTCTCACGCGCCGTCCGTGAAGTCTTCGTCCGCCTGTACGACGACGGCCTGATTTACCGCGGGCACCGCGTGATCAACTGGTGCTCGCGCTGCCTCACGTCGCTCTCCGATGAAGAGGCCGAGTTCGAGGACGAGAACGGCTCGATTTTCACCGTGCGCTATCCGCTCGCCGACGACCCGTCGACGTTCATCGACATCGCGACGACGCGCCCGGAAACGCTGCCGGGTGACGTCGCCGTCGCGGTGCATCCGGAGGACGCGCGCTACAAATCGTTCGTCGGCCGCATGCTCAGGCATCCCGTCAACGGTTTGCTGATCCCGGTCATCGCCGACGAGTATGTGGACCGCGCGTTCGGCACCGGTGCGCTGAAAATTACACCGGCGCACGACGCGAACGATTTCGAGGTGGGCAAGCGGCACAAGCTGCCGATGCCCGTCATACTGTCCGCCGACGGTCACCTCCAGAATGACCCCGCCGACGGCGAGCCGCGCACGCCCGCGGACGTCCTCGGACTCGACCGCGACGCGGCGCGCATCGAGATCAAGAAGCTGCTCAAGGCGAGCGGCGCACTTGTGGAGATCAAACAGCACCAGCACGCCGTGCGGCATTGCTACCGCTGCGACACCGTTGTCGAGCCGCGCCTGTCTGACCAGTGGTTCGTGAAGATGGCGCCGCTCGCGAAGCCGGCGCTCGAGGCCGTGCGCGACGGACGGATCCGCATTCTCCCCGAGCGCCACAACGCGGTGTACGTGCAGTGGATGGAGAACATCCGCGACTGGAACATCTCACGGCAGATCTGGTGGGGACATCGCATCCCCGTCTGGAAATGCGAGGCGTGCGGTTTTGAGAAGGCCTACCGCGAAGACCCGGTAAAGTGTGAGGAGTGTGGCAAGGCGGCGCTCGTGCAGGACTCCGATGTACTGGATACCTGGTTCTCGTCGTGGCTCTGGCCGTTCTCCACGCTCGGCTGGCCCGAGCGAACGCCGGATCTTGCCGCGTTCTACCCGACCGACGTCCTCGTCACCGCGCCGGAGATCCTGTTCTTCTGGGTCGCGCGCATGATCATGGCCGGATTCTACTGCCTGGGCGAGGCGCCGTTTCACACCGTGTACCTGCACGGCACCGTGCGCGACATGGAGCATCGCAAGATGTCCAAGTCGCTCGGCAACGGCATCGATCCGCTCGTGGTGGTGGAGAAGTTCGGCGCCGACGCGCTGCGCTACACGCTCATGCAGGGGATGGGACTTGGCGTGGACGTGATGCTCGATCCGGCCGACCTCGACAAATCGTTCGCGCCCGGGCGCAACTTCGCGACCAAGCTCTGGAACATCGGGCGCTTCTTGCTGATGCAGGTCGGCACCGATCCGGTCACGCCGTTCCAGAAACTCGATGCGTCGCAGTTCCGCAGCGTCGATCACTGGATTATTGCGCGCCTCGCCAATGCGATCGACGGCGCCGATACCGCGCTCGGTCCCGCGCGTCCGGCGTCCGGATTCTGGCATCCGGCTGAACGCCAGGCCGGGCTTCGCCTCGATGAATACGCGGAGGTCGCGCGCCGCTTCGTCTGGAACGAGCTCGCGGACTGGTACGTCGAAGCGTGCAAGGGGCGCCTCATGCAGCCCGGCGCCGATCGCGAGGTCGCGCGGTCGCTCCTCGTGCACATGTTCGACCAGGCACTGCGCCTGCTGCACCCCGTGATGCCGTTCATCACGGAGTCGCTGTGGCGAAAGCTGCCGGGACACGTCGAGGGCGCGTTTCTCGCGACGTCGCTGTGGCCGGTGCGGCCGGCGCGCGCCGTGGAGACCGCCGACACGCCGTCCTTCGCCGTGCTGCAGGAAGCAATCCAGGCCGTGCGTCAGCTCCGCAGCGACTACGCGATCCCGCCCGCTCAGGTGGTCTCAGCCTATCTGCTCGGACCCGATGCGCTGACCGAGTTTGTCCGCGGGGAACGCGCGTTCTTCTCACGCATGGCGCGCTGCGAGATTGCGGATGGCGCCGCGCCGGGAGGCGCGGCCGCGCACGCCGTGCTCGCGCGCGGGCTCGAGCTGGTGCTGCCGCTCGCCGGCATCGTGGACCTGGCGAAAGAGTCGGCAAAGCTCGAGTACGAGCTCAGCGGCCTCGAGAAACAGCTCGCCGCGCTGCGAGGCCGACTCGCGAACGAGAAATTCACGAGCAAGGCGCCACCGGAGATCGTCGACGCGGAGCGTGCGAAAGAGCGCGAGTGGAGTTCACGCGCCGGGCAGCTGCACGCAAAGCGGAAGGAACTCGCCGGGTGATGCGTCACGCGCGCCTGCCGGTCACTCTCGCCCTGCTGGCGCTCGCCGTCGGATGCGCCTCCGAGGGAATGCCGCCGGGTGGCCCTATCGACAAGACGCCTCCCCAGCTGCTCGTCGTGTCGCCGGAGTCGGGATCGCTGCACATCGCGTCGAAGCAAGTCGTCACGTTTCGCTTCAACGAGGTCGTCAGTGAGCGGACGCGCGCGGGGGCGCCGCTCGACCAGGCAGTGATCGTGTCGCCGACGGAGGGCGCGGTGAGCGTCGACTGGCACCGGACCTACATCAGTGTCCGAAGTCACAAAGGGTGGCGCCCTGACGTCGCGTACACCGTGACCGTGCTCCCCGGCCTCGCCGACTTGAGCGGCAACGCAACGAAAAAGCCGTTGCAGACCGTATTCTCGACTGGTACCGTCATTCCTCATGGGCAAGTGAGCGGCGTTGTTTTCGACTGGGTCGCGCAACAAGTCGCGAACGGAGCGAGAATCGAAGCGATGATCGGCAAGGACACCCTGCTGAGGTTTACGGCCGTCGCAGATTCGACGGGGCGCTTCGTCATGCCGACGCTGCCGCCGGGCGACTTGCAGTTGCGCGCTTACGTCGACCAGAACCGCAACAAGCGGCTCGACTCGCGCGAGCTCTGGGATTCGTCATCAGTGTCGCTCGCCGACACGGCAAGCCGCGAGTTCTACCTCTTCGCGCATGACACACTTGGGCCGAGCATCTCCGACGTCACGCCGATCGACTCCATGACGCTGCGTGTGCGGTTCGACCGTCCCCTCAATCCACACGCGCCGCTCGAGGCGTCACAGTTCTCGCTGAAGCTGCGCGACACCACCAAGACCGACTCGGTGCCGCTGGCGATTCAGCGCGTGTCGTCCGCAGCGCGCTACGATACGCTCGCGCAGAAGCGCAAGCTGTTCGTCCTCGATTCGACCATGCGCGCGGACACGTCCGCCGCCGGACGCAAGGCGGTCGCGCGGCGTGATTCGCTGCAGCGTGCCTTCGCACTCGACTCGGCCTCTGCGGCACAGGTGGCAGCGGTGAAAGCATCGCGCGACACGACGAAGGTCGTCGTGCTGCCCAAGCCGTCGCGTGCCGCGCCGCTCTCCGAGTTCATCCTCGAGCTCGCCGCGCCGCTCCCGTACGACATGTTCGGCACGCTCTCCGTAAGCAACGCCACCGGCCTCACCGGTCACGTCCACCATCCCGCGCGCGGCAAGCAGTTTGTGCTGCGCAAGCCGGCCGCGAAGGATTCCGCCGCGGTGAAGCCCGTGAAGCCCGTGAAGCCCGTGAAGCCGCCGGTGAAACCGTGACCAGCGACCCGCGCCGCTCGCTTCCCGCGGTGGGCACGCTGCTCGAGCTCGACGGCGTACAGCGCCTGATGGCCGCCGCGCCGCGCGAGCTCGTGACGCACGCCGTGCGATCGGTGATCGAGCACGCGCGCCGCGCCACGGCCGCCGCTCCGGCGGACGACGCCGCGTGGGTGCACGCGATTGCAGCTGCGCTCGCCGAGCGCGAGCGGTCGACCCTGCGCCGCGTGATAAACGCCACCGGTGTCGTGCTGCACACGAACCTCGGCCGCGCGCCGCTCGCCGCCGCGGCGCTCGACGCCATCCGCGCCGTCGCACAGGGGTTTTCCACGCTGGAGTACGACGTCGCAGCCGGCGCACGCGGGTCGCGCAATGCGCATTGCACCGCCCTGCTCACGGAACTCACGGGCGCCGAAGACGCGCTCGTCGTGAACAATTGCGCGGCGGCGCTCGTCCTCGCGCTGAACACATGCGCCGACGGGCGTGACGCCATCATTTCCAGGGGCGAGCTCGTCGAGATTGGCGGGAGCTTCCGCGTCCCCGACATCATGGCCAAGAGCAGCGCCCGTCTCGTGGAAGTCGGAACGACGAACCGCACGCACGCCGACGACTACCGGCGGGCGCTCTCCGCTGACACCGGCGCGATTGTCTCCGTGCACCGCAGCAACTTCACGATCGAAGGATTCGTCTCGTC
>JBOHTH010000010.1:0-9796 GCA_050733535.1 Gemmatimonadaceae bacterium
CGCACGAAGAAATCGGCATCCTGCTCGTACGTGCCGAGTCGCACGATTCCAACGCCTTCGGCGTCGCCGTTGAACAGTGTGCGGTCGATGCCGCCAAGCCAGAGGCGCCCCGACATGAACTGGTCGAACGCCACGCCCACGCCAAACGAACGCTGAGGTGCGGGATCGACTTGGACGTGGAAACTGACATCGTCGCCCGAGCCCTCCGGCTGCAGCCAGACGCCGCGGTACCGCTCGTGTCGGCTGATCGACGCCATGCCCGTGTCGAGCTTCGCGGCGTTCAGCCGTTCGCCCGGCGCAACACCGAGTTCGTCGAGCAGAAGGTCGCCGTCCACGAGACGCACGCCGGAGAATCCGACCTGCGTCACTTTCGTCGGCATGGCTACCGTGCGTTCGGCCGTCGAAAGGGGTTTGAGGCACGTGGCCTCCGCGAACGCCTTGCGTGCCGCGGCGCGCCCGATCTCGATCAGTGAATCCGTCGCCTGCGTGCTGAAGTCGAGATCCGCGAAGGCGCCCGTCGGGTTCGTGATGAGTACGTCGCGGTTCGCGGGTGTGATGGTGTCCTGCACGAAGAGTGAACTCAGCAGCACGCTCGTGATCGTGAGCGGGTCGTCGAAAGTCTTCGGGTCCGGCCCTGCGAACGGGAGCAGCGAGACCCACGCGCGGCGCGCGCCGAGGTCGCGCGCCACCTGCACGGGCGCGTTCTCGGCGATGCCGCCGTCCACGAGCCACTGATCGCCGATGTGCACAGGCCGCAGCACTATGGGAATCGCGGCGCTCGCGCGCACCGCACGTGCGAGATCGCCCGTGGATATCACGACTGCCCGGCGTGTCGCGACATCCGTGGCCACGGCGCGGAACGGAATCGGAAGCGAATCGAAGTTGCCGCGTGCCTCGAGATTGCCGCGGAGCAGCAGCGAGGAGAGAAAGGAGTTCACCTCGCCTTCGCGGACGGCGCCGGTCTGGACCACGTATGCCTGCTGGCCCTTTTCCCACACGGCCAGCGGACGCAGGACGCCGAGCGCGGATGAGACCTTTGGTTCGTACCGGCGGATGAGCGTTTGGACCGGCAGCGCGCGAAGCGTCGACTCAATCTGCTTGCCGGAGTAGCCCGAAGCGTACAGCGCGCCGATGATCGCGCCGATGCTCGTCCCGACGACGAGGTCGGGCTTCAGGCCGAGGCTGTCCATGACTTCGAGCACGCCGATGTGCGCATATCCCTTCGCGCCGCCGCCTGAGAGTACGAGCGCGGTCTTGAGCGGGGCGCATGTTTGCGCCTGCGCACCGCGTGTCACAAGGCTCAACGGAACGAGCAGCACGAGGAGCAGACGACGCACCATCGCAAGGAGTCTAACGGGCGTCGCGCTCGGAGGAAGGCTATCTTACCCCGCGATGAATCTCCCCAAAACTGGCGGCTTCACGGCTTCCTCTGGCGGCGCGGCCAGTGGAACTCTTCAGGAACCAGAGCTCGCGGCCGCCGGAGAAGGGATCACCGGCCTCGCGCTGTGGGCGGTCGTGTTTGCGGGCGGCATCGGCTCGCGCTTCTGGCCGCTCTCCACGCCGGAACGTCCCAAGCCGCTCCTCGCGCTCGTCACGGGCAACTCGCTGCTCGAGGACACAGTCGGGCGGCTCCAGCCGCTGATCCCGCCGGAGCGGGTGATCGTCGTGACGAGCCGTGACATTGCGCCGGCGATCCGCACGGCGGTGCGCGATCTCCCGGCGGAGAACGTGCTCGTCGAGCCGCGCCCGCTGGGTACGGCCGCCGCGCTGGCGTGGGGTGCGCAGGAAGTTGCGCGGCGCGCGGGGCCGGAGACGCCGCTGTGCGCGATGCATTCGGATCTCGCGATCGCTTTTCCGGGCGCGTTCAGGGAGTCGCTGGGGCGCGCGGCGGCGGTCGCAAATCGCGAGCGTGCACTCGTGGCGTTCGGTGTGCGTCCCACGCGTGCGGAGCCGGCCTTCGGCTACATCTGCGTTGGCGCCGCGGTCGACGGCGACACCGCGCTCGCCGCGGGCGGTGCGTTTCGCGTGACCACGTTCTTCGAGAAGCCGCCGCTTCGGATCGCCGGAGAGCTCGGCCTTGATGGTTGGCTCTGGCATTCGGGAATCGTTGTCGCGTCGGCACGCACGGTGCTCGACAAGCTCGCGCGCTATACGCCCGAGATCGCGCCGGGGCTGGAGGCACTCCGCTCCGGAAAACTGCCGGCGTTCGCGGGCATGATCCGCTCGGTGAGCATCGAGCGTGGCTTGCTCGAACGCGCCGCGCGTCTGCTCGTGCTGCTCGCGGATTTCGGATGGGACGATGTCGGGACGTGGGCAAGCCTCCGTCGCGCGCGCGACCTCGATGACGACGGGAACGGCGCACATGGCGCCGTGCAGTTCGTGGACGCGACGAGCAACGTCGTCCACTCCGAGACCGGCACTGCCGTCCTGTTCGGAGTCTCACGCCTTCTTGTCGTGTCGTTGCCGGGGCTGACGTTCATTACCACGCTCGAGCGCGCGGCCGACTTGAAACCGCTGCTCGACGCGTTGCCGGGGAGTCTTCGCGTCAATCCAGAGGGTGGGCCGTGATGTACCAGGGCCCGCGTGGGAACCCAGCGCGACGATGTGAGTGATTCGGCTTTGCGTGAGATGCTGTGGGATTGAGGTTTTTGGTCATTGGCTCTGGGACAAAGCGACTCTTACAGGCCGCCCCGAGGCCTTCCATTTTTGTCCCATAGCCAATGACCAATATCTCCAATCCCAAAGCCTCTCACCCAAACCCCGAAACACGCACCGCGCTCCCAACTGTCCCACTGTTCGCCGGTTGATGAACTTGTGGGATCCGGTATCTTGAACCGGGTACAATTCCGTGACGCCCCAACGACAAGGTCACCCACGCGCGATGTCCGCTTCCGGCCCATTGTTCTACAAGATCACCGACGGCATCCGGGTCACGGTCCGCCCCGTATACCTCCCGGAGCAGTCCATCCCGGAGCAGCAACAGTTCGTGTTCGCATACTATGTGCGCATCGAAAATGTCGGAGCGCAATCGTCGCAGCTCCTGTCGCGGCGCTGGCGGATCCACGACTCAATTGGTGAAGACACCGAGGTCGCGGGCGACGGTGTGGTCGGCGAGCAGCCGCTGCTGATCCCGGGCGGGTTGCATGAATACCAGAGTTTCTGCGTCCTGAAGTCGGCAAGTGGATTCATGGAAGGCGAGTACCGATTCGTGCGGGCCGACTCCACCCGGTTTGACGCGGCGATTCCGCGCTTCACGCTCGCCGCCGACGAGTGGCTCGGCTCGTCGAATTGATCCGCGTCTGTTCCGAGGCGCGGCAACGCGCGGCCTGAGACCGGCCGCTTACGCGGCGTTGGGGGCCGTGCTCGTGGTCGCGTGCAACCGCACGACCGACGGGCCTGGGGACGGATCGGCCGTGACCACGGTGAATGTGAGCATTCTCGCGCCCCAGTTGGTCGTGGGCGACTCCTCCATTGCGTCGGCGATCCTGCTCGATGCGCACGGCGATACCGTCACCGATCGCTCGCCCGGCTGGTCGTCGCTCACACCGATGGTGGCGAGTGTGTCGTCGTTGGGAGTCGTGATCGGTCTCCAGGCCGGCCTCGCCACCGTCCGCGCGACGTCGGGCGCCGCAACTGGTGACGTCCAGGTGCTCGTCAAAAACCCAACCGCCGCGACGGTCACGCTCGCACGCGACACGGCCACGCTCGTCCTTCCCGGCGGTTCCACGCAGCTCATCGCCACCGCCCGCGACACTGCCGGGAAGCTGATCCAGAATCCTGTGATCGCGTGGCAGTCCTCAGCGCCGCTTGTTGCCTCGGTGAATTCCACAGGGCTAGTCACGGGAATCGCCGCGGGCGCGGCGAACATCACCGCGACGGTAGACGCGGCGTCGGTGAGCGCGGCAATCCAGGTCACGCTTACGCCGGGCCCCAACGCGCCGCTGATCGTCTCGGTGGATCCGGAGCCGCTGCGGCCCGGCGGCACATTCACCCTTGCCGGAAACAACTTTGCGCCGACGGCGGCCGGAAATGTGGTCCTCGTGGATGGAGTCAAGGTTCTCGTCAATGGACCGACGACGATCAACGCGATTTCCATCACGCTTCCGAATTCATTTCCGTGTGCGCCGACGCATCCCGTGTTCATCGAGGTGACGGCGAACGGATCGACCGGCGGCGGACCAAGCACCCTGCAAGTCGCCAATCCCCGCACGCTTGCCGTGGGACAATCGGTGGTCATCACCGATCCGTCGCAGGTACGCTGCAACGAGATCGATTCCACCGGCGGACGGTACGCGGTCAGCGTATACAATGCGTACCGCGCAACCGTGTCTCCCGGGTCGACAGGGGCCGTCGCACTGACCGTCACCGGTGCCGTCCCGACGACGTTCTCCGCGGCGGTGATGCCGCGGCGCCCGCCGGTGCCGGCGGCACGCGTCCGTGCGCTCCCCACGTTTGGCGGCCCGCAGTTCGAGGCGGCGCAGCGCACTGCGCGCGCTCGCAACGCCATCCAGCGACATATGCAGCTGCTCGAGCAAAACATGGAATACGTTCGCGCGCACGCGGGTGCGATACGCGCGAACGTGACCTCGCCACGCGCCCAGCAGCGAGCCACGATCAGCGCGCAAGTCTCCACCGTGGGCGAGATCACGAGCGTGAAAGTGCCCAACCTGAACGCCGCGAACTTCTGCAATACGAACACGCCGATCAACGTGCGCACGGTGTTTGTCGGTGCACATTCAATCATCGTGGAGGACACCACCACGGTATTTGACGGTGTCCCCACACTCGCCGGCCAGATGGACTCGGTCTACGTGCAGCTCGGCCAGGAGTTCGAGAGCGTGATGTATCCGATCGACCTCACGAACTTCGGTGACCCTCTCGCGATGGACGCGAGTCTCGGCGGACTTGGCAAGATCGTGATGGCCTTCTCGCCCCGCGTGAACAGCACTTCAGAGGGAAGTATCCTCGGGTTCGTGGTGAGCTGCGATTTCTTCAAGCAAGGGGCGCCGTCGAGCAATGACGGTGAGTACCTCTACGCCGGCGTCCCGACGAGCATGGCGCAGGGCTATGCCAACTCTGGCACGCTCGACTCCTGGCGCCGCGATATCCGGCCGACGATCGTCCACGAAGTGAAGCACATCGCGGCATATGCCGCGCGCATCATGAACGGTCTTGCCCTCGAGGATCTTTCGTGGGAAGAGGGCATGGCGCGGAATGCCGAGGAGCTCTACGCGCGCACGTTCTACAACAACGCCCTCGCGAAGCAGAACATCGGCTACGCCGCGAGCATCGGGTGCGATATCCAGTTCAATGGGGGGCCGCCGCCGTGCGGGGATCGTCCTGACCTCATGCTCCGCCACTTCGACGCGCTGTACTCCTACTTGCAGTCACCGGCCAGCGTCTCGATGCTCGGCCCTGCGGTCGCGCAGGATTTCACGTTCTACGCGTCGGCCTGGTCGGTCGAGCGATGGGCGAACGACATCTTCTCGGCGAGCGAGAGTCAGTTCTTCAAGGACTGGACGACGAGCAACGTCACCGGCGTCGCGAACCTCGAGGCGCGCACCGGACAGCCATGGGAGCAGTCGCTCGGCGAGTGGTCACTGGCGATGTACTCGGGTTCGATCCCCGGCTTCATTCCCACCAGCTCACACCTGCGGTTCCCGTCGTGGAATCTCGCGGACATCTGGCAGGGGATGCATGCCGATCTCGGGTCGGCCTACCCCGCGCCCAACCCGTTCAACCCGCATGTCGAGGCGTACGGCAACTTCAGCGTGAACCTGCCCGCGCTGCAGGGTGGGGGCTTCACGATCTTCGATCTCTCAGGCACACAGCCTGCGAAGCAGCTGATCCAGCTCCAATCCGTCAACGGTGGCGATCCGCCCAGCACGGTCAGGATCGCGATCGTGAGAATTCAGTAAGGACTCAGGAGTCGCGCAACGCCGCCATTGGCGTTTCGCGAAACACGTCGCGACTCGTGAGCAGGCCGATCGTGATCGCGAGCACCATCATGGCGACCGCGATCATGGCTGCGGGCAAGAGCGCCGGCGCGAAGGTGCCTTCGAAGACGAAATGCACGAGGCCCCAAGCGCCGAGGAACGAGAGGGCCATTCCGGCAAGCGCCCCGAGTGCGCCGAGGAGGGCATACTCGGAGAGCAGGATCCGGCCGATCTGGCGCCGTGTTGCGCCGAGCGTCTTGAGCAGCACGCCCTCACGGAGCCGGTCGCGCCGCGTCGCGGCGACGGCGCTGAAGAGCACCGGGATTCCCATCGCGAGGCTGAACAGCGCGAGGAACCGCACCGCCACGGACACTTTCTCGATAATCTCGCCGATCGTCCGCCGCACCAGCGAGAGGTCCATGCTAGAAATGTTGGGAAAGCGCGTCACGCTCGACCGCTGCAGCAGCGCGATCGTCGAATCCGATTCGACGGCGGCCACGGTCGCATAGGTCTTCGGCGCATTCTTGAGCGCCTTTGGTTCGAATACGGCAAAGAAGTTCGGCTCGAACCGGCCCCAGTTCACCTCGCGCAGGCTCGTGAGCTCCGACGGCACGAGCACACCCTGCACGTCCCACGTGATGATGTCGCCAAGCTTGACGTGCATTTCCTGCGCGGGACTCTGGTCGAGCGAGAGCTCCGAGAGCGAATCCGGGAGGTGCGCGCTGCCGAACCATTTTCCGCTCGCCAGCTTCTCGGTGGCCACGAGCGTGTCGCGGAACGTGGAGCGGAACTCACGGCGGAGCGCCCAGTTGTCGGCGCGAATTCCCTGCGACGCCGCCCACTGCGCGGGCGTGCGGCCGTTGATCATCGCCACTTTCATCGTGACTATTGGTGTGTACGTGAGCGCGTGCTGACCTTGTGCCGCGAGAATGGAATCGAGTCCCGCGCGCTGGTCTTCCTGGATGTCGAAGAAGATCAGGTTTGCCTTGGATTGCGCCGCCGTCACGTCGAACTGTTTCAGCAGGTTCGCCTGCACGAGGTACAGCGTGCTCACGAGGAACGCGCCGAAGCCGAGCGCGAGCACCACTGAGCGTGTCTGGTTCGCCGGCCGGTAGAGGTTCGCGACGCCCTGGCGCACGACGTACGGCCACCGTGGAGTGACCGCCTTGCGCGCGAACCAGGAGAGCGCCGCCGCGCTCGCCCACAGCACCAGCATGCTCCCGCCAATCCCTGCGGAGAACATCGCGCCGCGGCGCAGGCTCCCCGCGCGCTGAAACGCGAGCAGCAACACGCTGCCGACGAGCGCCACGTTGACCAGGTGCGTCGGAATGTCCCTGTTGCGCTCCGCATCGAGCGCGGCGGTATCGCGCCGCAGGGCCTGCAGTGGCGACACGCGCCGGAGTGCGAGCAGCGGCCGCAGGGCAAACACGAGCGCCACCCATACGCCGATAGCGAGTCCCATCGAGATGGCGCGCCAGTCGAGCGCGACGCTCACGTCCACGGGAAGGAATCCCTTGATGACCAGCGGCAGCGAGTATTGAATCCCGATGCCGAGCGCCGCGCCGGCGGCCGCGCCCACGAACCCCATTACGGCCGCCTGCGCCACGTAGATCGCGAGCACCTGACCGCTGGTCGCGCCGAGGCAGCGCAGCACCGCCACCGTGTCGATCTTGCGCGTGACGAACGCGTTCACGCCGCTGGCGACGCCGATCCCGCCGAGCAGCAGCGCGATCAGTCCGACGATGCCGAGAAAATCCGCGAGCTGCTGCACGGACTGCGAGATGTTCGTCTCGCGCTGGACGACGGTCACGACGCGGACGTGCTCGTTCTGGAACCGCGGGCGGAACGGCTTGACCCACGCCGTGCTGCTCGTCGACGGCGGCAGCTTCACGAGCCATTCGTACGACGCGCGGCTGCCGAAGCCGAGCAGCTGCGTCTCTGGCGCGTAGCGGTCCGGGAGAAAGACCCGTGGCGCCATCACGAGCGACGCGTCGGACTGGCCGGCCATGCTCTTGATGGAGCCGATGATCTCGAACTTCACGTAGCCGATCGCGACCGAATCGCCGACCTGCGCGTTGAGCGCGATAAGCAGCGCTGGGTCGACGATCACGTTCTGCCCCGACTGGAGCCGCTCCCACTGGCCCTCCGGCGTGGTGATGATCGCACCGTAGAACGGATAGCCCGGCGTGACGGCCTTGATCTGCGTGAGCCTGGTTCCGCCCGAGCGCGTGTCGCTCGCCATCGAGATGAACGAGACGACCGTTGCGACCGGGGTCCCGTGCTTCTGCAGCGAGTCGAGTACGCCTTGCAGCGGTGCGGAGAGTTTCGCGTTGGAGGCGAACGACACGTCGCCGCCCATGAGGTCGCGCGCTTGCAGGCGGATCGACTCACGGACATTGCTCGCGAAGCTGTCGATCGCCACGAGCGCCGCGACGCCGAGCGAAATGGACGACATGTAGAGCAGGAGTTTGCGGCGTGCGGTGCGGCTCTCGCGCCACGCGAGCCCCGCGATGTTGCTCCAGCGACTGCCGGTGCGGCTCATGGAGTTACGCCACGGAGCGGCTGGTGTCTTCCACCACGACGCCGTCCCTGAGGCGGATCATCCGCCCGGCGCGCTGCGCGAGCGTGATGTCGTGGGTGACGATGATGATCGTCGACCCGGACTCGCGGTTGAGTTCCTCGAGCAGCTCCACGATGCGCGCCCCGGTCTCGCCGTCGAGGTTGCCAGTGGGCTCATCGGCAAAGAGGATCCGCGGCGAGTTCGAGAACGCGCGGGCGATCGCGACCCGCTGCTGCTCGCCGCCCGAGAGCTGGGTCGGAAAGTGGTCCATGCGGTCCGCGAGACCGACCCGCTCAAGCAGGGTCGTCGCGCGCGCAGCGGCGTCACCATCGCCACGCAGTTCGAGCGGGACCTGCACGTTCTCGATTGCCGTGAGGGTAGGTATTAATTGAAAGGTCTGGAATATGAACCCGACGCGCTCGCCGCGAAGCAGGGCGCGTTCGTCTTCCGTCAGTCGCGTGAGGTCGGTGCCGTCGAGCGTGACGGTGCCGCCGGACGCGGTGTCGAGACCGGCGAGCAGGCCGAGGAGGGTCGTCTTTCCGCTCCCCGACGGGCCGACGATCGACACGAACGATCCCTGGGGGATGTCGAAGGAGACATGTTTGAGGACGGCCAGTCGAGTGCTGCCGCTCTGGTATTCTTTAGTAAGGTCTCTTGCCGAGAGCATGTGTTTCTATGAGAGCGAAAGTCGGGATGGCGTTGGTCGTGCTGGCGGCGTGTGGCGGGAGCGATTCAGGCGCGAAGGCGCGACCGGCACCCGTGGAATCAACCACGGTGGCGGCTGGCCCGGCAACGTCGCCGCCTTCCACGCCCACATCTACGGGCGCGCCGCGCGTGCTGTTTCTCGGCACCAGCCTCACCGCGGGGTACGGCCTGGACGATCCCGCCCGCGATGCCTATCCGTCGGTCATCCAGCGCATTGCGGACTCTGCCGGCGTGAAAGCGGACATCGTGAACGCGGGGCTCTCGGGCGAGACGTCCGCCGGCGCGCTGCGACGGGTGGACTGGCTGCTCAGGCAGAAGCCCGACGTGGTGGTGATCGAGACCGGCGCCAACGATGGCCTGCGCGGGCTTAATCCGGATTCAACCGCGGCGAATATCCGCGAGCTGATCCAGCGGGTGCGTGCGGAGAATCCTGCCACGCGCATGCTGCTCGTGCAGATGGAGGCGCCGACGAACCTCGGCCCGACGTACACGAGGGAGTTTCACGCGCTGTACGCGAAGGTGGCCGCAGCGGAGAACGTGCCGCTGGCGCCGTTCCTGCTGGACCATGTGGCGGGGATCGCGCGGCTGAATCAGG
>JBOHTH010000011.1:0-10859 GCA_050733535.1 Gemmatimonadaceae bacterium
GTCGTGGATCCGTCGCAGCTGTGGATCAAGCTGACGCAACCACTGAATCCCGCCAACGAGCGCCTCGTGGTCGCGTACACCGTGCGCGCGGGCGGCGTCGAGTCGACGAATGCGAACACCGGCGGCACGCCCGACATGGCGTTCGTCGCGACACGGCCGCAGTACGCAAACCTGCTCTGGGATCCGCAGGTGAAGCCGGGCGACCCCGCGTCGTTCCGCGAGCTGCGCAACGCGTACCGCGTTGGCGGATCCGACGTGCAGCGCGGCACCGTCGGGATCACCATCGGGACGGTGACGACGTTCGACCAGCAGAAGCCGCTGGCCGGTGGTGCGCCGAGCTTCCTCCAACTCTTCGGCATTGCGCAGCCGGGAAATCCCGGCGCGTTCGACGCTGACAATCGCCTGTGGCCGCGGCCCGGCGACCCCGGGTACACGTCGTCGGCGCTGCCGGCGATCTCCGGTGGCGGCGCTGCGACCGGCACGACCGACCAGTTTCTCATTTTCCCTTCGCTCCAGCCGTTCGCGCGCGCCGGACTCGCGCAGCCCGCGGGAAATCCCGCGAACGACGCGATCTACATCACGCCCGATGCGTACCTCTATTCGTCGCAGCATCCGCCGCCCGCGTTTCGCATCCACCTCACGTACGAATCCGACGGGAGCGGCGGCACCGGAATCACGCTCGGTGCGAACCAGCTGCGTCCGCTGTCCGAGCACCTCACGCTCGACGACGGGACAGTCCTCAAGCGCGACATTGACTACACGATCGACTACGATCTTGGGCAGGTCACGTTCCTTCATCCCGAGACCCTCTTCGCACAGCCGCGCAACGTGACGGTGCGCTACGAAGAGAACCCGTTGTTCGTGACCGCGCCGACCTCGATCTTCGGCCTTTCATCGACGCTGCCGCTCAAGTTCGGCGAGCTCAACTTCGTGGCGCTCGGCCAGTCGCAGGCCACGACCTTCACCAAGCCGCCGCTTGGCTATGAAGCCCAGTCGTCGCTGATCGCGGGAATCAGCGGGAACTTCACCTTCAATGCCGACCGGATCGCCCGTCTTGTCGACCGGCTGCCTGGTGCCACGCCAAACGCGCCGGCCAAGGTGCATCTGCTCGCCGAGCTTGCGACGAGCCGGCCTAATATTGGCGGCGCGTCGCAGGCGTATCTCGAAACCTTCGAGAGCGACGGCGGGATCGTCGTGCCGCTCGCCGATCCCGCGTGGTACCTGTCGAGCCAGCCCGCCGTCGGGAGTAAAGTCGGCGCCCTCATCGGCGGCGCAACGTCGCTGGACCTCACGCGCGCGGCCACGTTCGCGTGGCAGAGCAACGGGCTGAGCCCTGCGGGAAAGCCGGTCACCTTCACCCTTCAGCAGATCGACCCGCTCACCGACGTCGTCGGTGCAGGTCTGCAGCAGCCGGAGCCCGTGCTCTGGATGACACTCTATCCGCTCGGGATCGGCGGCGAGTACAACGATCGTGCAAAGCGGTACGAGTGGCTCACGCCCGGCGGGCCTGCGGGACGCCGGTGGCGATCCATCAGGCAGGTGCTGAGCACGTCCGGGACGGATCTCTCGCACGCACAAAACATCGAGATGTGGGCGCTCGTCGATACCTCACTTGCGCGGCGGCAGCACAATCCCGTGCTCGTCGTTGACGTCGGTGATGTCTCCGAGAATACTGTCGCCGTGGGGCCGACGAACCTCGCAGTGACACGCGGAACGAGCGGGCTCGACTCCACGTTCAGCGGGCGGGCGGTGTACGGCCTCGACACGCTCCAGTCGGAACGCGATCCATTCTCGCGCGCGTTCGACCAGACAAAAAATGACACGGGGCTTCCGGGCGACCTCGTTCCGAATCTCACGTTCGCGTCGCCTGATTCATCCGGCGCGATCGCGAACTTTCGGATGTGCGCGCAGGGAAACACGCAGCTTCACCAGATCGGCGATACGCGCACCAACTGCACCGTGGCCAACAGCCGGCTCGACGAATGGGATCTCGACGGCGATCACGCGCTCAACTTCACGTCCGCGCAGCGCGAGCAGGAGCGGCTGTTGCGCTACGCAGTGGACCTTGGCGACTCGCGGAACTATGTGCGCGTCGGCGGCTGTGCGGCGTCGCCGACCGATTCCGCGGGCGCCACCGGCGAACGCAAGTGCTGGGTGCTCGTGCGCATTCCGTTCGGCGCACCGCTCGACACCATCGGTGGCGGCCCGAACGTGCAGCGCGTGCAGACGGTTCGCCTTACTATGATTTCCGGCGCGGCTGCCGCCGACGACGAGTTCACGCAGGTTCCGATCGCACGACTTCGTTTCACGGGCGCGACCTGGCTCAAACGCGCGCCGCAGGCGCTCGTCGGAGCGGCGGGAGAGCGGACGTCGGTCGGCGTCGTTGCGGCGGCGACGATCGGCACGACGGACCAGGACTCGACGAGCGGCCTCGTATACCAGTCGCCGCCGGGAGTCGTGAACCAGGCCGACCAGAAACTGAGCGGGCTGGAGAACCAGCGCATCGTGATCAACGAACAGTCGATGCGCCTCACCGCAACGTCGCTCGCAAAGTACGAGCGCGCCGAGGCGTATTATCGGTTCCCGGAAGGCGCGAAGAACTTCATGCAGTACGGGCAGCTGCGGGCGTGGGCGCGGGGGCGCGGCAACGGGTGGGGGCAAGCCGGCGACCTGCAGTTCTACGTGAAGATGGGAACCGACGACAACAATTTCTATTTCTACCGCAGCCCGGTGAACTCGGGGCAGGGGCAGGCCGCGTGGCTGCCGGAAGTCGTGGTGGACTTCGGCCAGCTCAACGCGCTCCGCCTGCGGCTGCAGAACGCCTACCTGCAGAACAGCCGCGACACGCTGTCGTGCACCGGTGTGGACTCGGCGCTCATCGCGCAGAGCGTGCTCCCCGCCGGTCAGATCTCGCGCCGCTTTGCGGCGTGCGCGAACGGCTACATGGTGTACACGGCGAACCCCGGGGTGAGCGCGCCGAATCTGCGCGGCGTGCAGGAGCTCGCCGTCGGAATCGTGCGCGTGGACAGTGCCGCGCTCGGCGCGACGCGCATCATGCCGGGCGACACGCTCGAGGTGTGGGTGGATGACATACGCCTGGCGAACGCGATCAACACGCCCGGGTACGCGGGGCAGGTGGGCGTCGACCTTGAAAGCGACCTGGGATCGTTTCACGCGAACGTCTCGCATCGCGACGGGAACTTCCGCCAACTCGGCGAGGCCGCGTCGAATGTTGCCGACGACGAGGTCGACCTCAGCACGACGGTTCGTCTCGACCGCTTCTTCGGCCGCCAACTGGGATACGCGCTTCCGGTGACGATCACGCACTCGACCATCGTGAATACTCCGCAGTATCTGAGCGGGTCTGATATTCTGGCGAACGGGATTGCCGGGCTTCGCACACCGAAGAGCGACGCGACGAGCGTCTCCGTCGGCGTCAGGCGCACGACGCCGCTGCACGACAGCTGGGTTGCGCCGATCGTGAACAACCTTGCGCTGAACAGTTCGGTGAGCTCGGCGAGTTCGCGCGACACTTATTCGACCGCGAGTCACTCCCTCTTCACCGCGGATCTCGCCTACGCGATCGGCGGCGGGCCGAAGACGCGGCCGATGCCTGGGTGGTGGAGCCACGCGCTGGATGGCCTTCCGGCGTGGCTCTCGACGTCGGAGTTCGCGCAGGCGATGGAGGGCGCGCAGTTTCGAGCCGACCCCGCGACGTTCCGTTTCAACACCGGGTATACGCGCGGCGACGACCGGCAATCGAGCTTCACGCTGGTCGCGGAGTCGCCGCTCGACACGGCGGCGGTCGTTTCGAATCTCACCGACTACTGGCGCAACGCGGCGTCCGTGGACCTGCAGCCGTTCGACGCGCTCGACGCGCGCTGGGAGTTCTCGTCGCTCCGCGATCTTCGGCACTACGGCGACACGTCGCTCGCGGCCGTGGCCGCGACCGGCGAACGCAGCACGTTCCTGGGCGTTGCGGGCGGGCTCGAACGGGAGCGCGAAATTAGTACGGCCGTGAACTTCATGCCGCGCCTCAGGGGATGGCTGCGGCCGCGATTCGATTTTTCGACCGGCTACGCGATGCTCCGCGACCCCAACACGACGCAGCTCCTGCGCGCCGGAGACAGCACCGCCGTGCTCCGACTCCCCGAACGCCTGAACGCGCAACAGTCGCTCAACACCGGAGCGGCGCTCGACCTCGTGCGCATGGCGAGTGCGTGGACATCCGATTCCGTGCTCCTGCGCAAGCTGCGGAACACACTGCTCCCGCTGGATTTCAGCTATTCGCGCGCGCTCAACTCGGAGTTCGACGGCACGCCGTACACGCCCGGGCTTGGCTACCAGCTCGGGCTCACCGGCACCGCGGGGTTCCTGATCGAGCACGGGCTGCTTGCGAGCTCAGCCGGCGGCAATGCCGTCGCCACGCTGACGGAGGGGGTCAAGCTCCCGTTCGGGATGACGCTCACGGCGCGCATGCAGCACCTGACGACGCGAAACTGGCTGAGCGGCACCGACACCTCTCAAACGGCGATCGACGGCGAACAGTTCACGTTTCCAGACCTCGCGCTTCGGGCCACCTACCATCCGCGCGCGCTGCGGGAATACATCACGAGCGTTACCGCGAGCGTACGCTACGTGCTCACCGATCAGCGGTCGTCGGCGCCGGCCGTCTCAACATTGCTCCCCGCGGACCTGCGCACGAGCCGCGTCCAGAGCTACCCGGTGGGTGCGAGCATCGTCTGGAACGACGTGGGAAACCTTACGACAGGGCTCAGCATCGGTCCGACCTTTCGCGTCGACTCGCTCCCCGGGAGCGTCACGGATTCGAGGGCGCAGGACGTCAGCGTCGACGCCTCACGGTCGTTCCCGCTGCCGGCCGCGTGGCAGGCGCGCAGTGCATTGCGCATGCGACTCGGTTTTCAGCAAACTACAACGCTCAGCGACGTGTCAGACGGCTTGGCTGCGGGGCTGAGCAGCCGCATCGCGGACAACGGGCGACGCGCGATTACGTTGAATGCAGACACGGACATCGCCGAAAACCTGACGTTCTCGCTGCAGAGCGCGCAGATCGTGACGTTCGACAATACCTTGAATCGCAGGCTCACGCAGGTCGTGCTGTCCGCGGTCCTGCAGTTCAAGTACTTCGCGGGAGTGATGAGATGATCGGATTGCGGTTGGCCGGGGTTGCGTTGCTCCTCGCCGCGACGGCGTGCGGCGCCAAGGGTGACAAGCCCGCCGGCACTGCGACCGTCGTGCGCACCTCGAACGAGTTCAGCGCAGACTCTGCCATGAGCTACATCCGCCAGCAGCTGGCGTTCGGACCGCGGACTCCCGGCACGGAGACCGCGCGCAAAACCGGCGACTGGATCGCGAGCCGCCTGCACGCGACGGCGGACACCGTGCTCGAACAGCGCTGGACGCACACCATGGCCGATGGGAAATCCGTTCCGATGCGCAACATCTTTGCGCGCTTCAAGCCGAACGCCAAGGCGCGCGTGCTGTACGTGACCCACTGGGACACGCGGCCTTTCGCCGATTCGGATCCCGACCCCGCCAAGACGAAGCTGCCCATGCCCGGCGCAAACGACGGCGCGAGCGGTGTCGCACTCCTCATGGCGGTGGCCGATGCGCTCAAGAAGACGCCGCCGAATACCGGAGTCGACCTCCTGTTCGTCGACGGCGAGGACTGGGGTACCTTCGGGCCACCGGACGTGGACGTGCTGATTGGCTCGACCTATTTCGCGCAGCACCTGCCCAACCCCGGCTATGCGCCGACATTCGGCGTGCTGTGGGACATGATCGGCGACGCCGACCTCAACATTTATCAGGAAGTGAACTCGGCGCAGGCCGCGCCCGAGGTCGTGCAGAGAGTCTGGGGGCTGGCGAAAGAGATGGGCTACGAGAAGTATTTCATCCCCGAAGCCAAGGAACCGATCACCGATGACCACGTGCCGCTCATCAAGGCCGGCCTGAAGGTGATCGATGTGATCGACATCGACTACGGCCCGCGCGACGAGACGGGTGCGGTGACGACGAGCTATCACCACACCACGATGGATACGATCGACCACGTCTCGGCGAAGTCCATGAAGATCGTGGGCGATGTGGCGATCGCGCTGCTGCGGCAGGACACATCACGATGACGCTGTCAATCGGCCAGAAAGCAAAGCGGTCGCTTCACCTGACCGCTGAGCACGTACGCCTGTACGGCGAAATCACCGGCGACCACAACCCGCTCCACTTTGATCAAGCGTTCACGGCGCGCACGAAGTTTGGCCGCCTCGTCGTGCAGGGCGGACTGACGACCGGGCTGCTGCATGCGCTCGTGGCGATGGACATGCCGGGCCCCGGCACCGTGTTTCTCAGCCAGAACTGGAAGTTCACGGCGCCGGTCTTCATTGACGATACCATCACCGCCGAGGTGGAAGTGCTCAGCGTGCACGCGTCGAAGCCGGTCACGCAGCTCTCGGTTTGTGTGCGTAGACAGGACGGTGAGACGGTGCTCGAAGGCGAGGCGTGGTGCTATCGTTTTCAGCCGAGTGCCAAGGAGAAATGATGCGGAGATCAATGCGAATGTTCGCCCTGGCGATCGCCGTTGGCGCGTGCGCTGGGAAACCCGACGCACCGCGGCTCGAATTCACCGACGTCGGGTTCGCGCTCCACCTGCCGGCCGCGATGCAGCACGCGGTCGACTCGCTCGCGCCGGGGTTCAAAGTCGTGCGGACCGATAAGTTTCGCTCCGACGTGCCGCAGCTGGCAGCGCAAGATGCAGGCACGATGCAGGCACTTTTCGCGACTATCGCAGACTTCGATGGCGACGGCACCCCGGATGCCATCGAGGAGGGGACGGTGCCGGGCGACACCGGCCTCAGGGTCATTGCGATCATGAATGGCGCGAAGCCGCGCGCGATGGACGTTGCGCGGTATCCAATTTACGATGCGGACGCGGTGGGCCTGTACCTCTCGCTTCCGAAGGGAATTGCAAAGGGCACTTTCCAGGTCGTGGATTACCCGGACTCGTCCACGGTGTACCGTTACAACGGCGCGCAATTCGTGGGGACGAAAATCGGCAACTGACCGGCTGCGCCCCGCCGGAGGTGCAGCCGGCCTGCGGCGAACTTACCTTTCTGGCAACCAGCGAGGACTGACGTCATGATTTCGCTCCGCTCCGCCACAGTTGCCGCCGCGGCGCTCGCGCTCGCGGGCACGGCCGGATTTTCGGGCCGCTCGTTCTCCCAGTCCGCGCCGCAGCAGGTCCCGGCGACGGCGCCCGCCGGCGAAACCGTCGGGGGCATTTCGTGCGACGCGATGGAAGGCCAGCGCCTCCACATCCATCAGCATCTTGTGATTTTCGACCACGGCAAACAGGTCGCCATTCCGCCGAATGTCGGGCAGCCCTTGACGCGCCGCTGCATCTACTGGCTGCACACGCATACACCGGACGGCATCATTCACATCGAGGCGCCGAGCGACCGCTCGTTCACGCTCGCCGACTTTTTCCTCGTGTGGGGACAGCCCCTCGGCCGCACGATTGCCGCGTCAGCGCGCGCCCCGAAGGGCGCGGCGCTGAAGGTGTGGGTCGACGGCAAGCCGTTTGTCGGCGATCCACGCGGCATCGCGCTCAAGGCGCACACCGACATCGTGATCGAGGCCGGCCCTCCGTTTGTCCCGCCGCCAAAGTTTACGGACTGGCAGGGACGCTAGCCCCGCTCATTTCTTCGCGGTTGGCGGGAGCAGCCCGTTGAGCCTCATGTAAATCGCGAGCTGGCTGTAGTGATCCGCCCAGTCGCCGACGGTCTCCAGCTCGAGGTCCGCACGCGACATCTTTTCGCCGAAGACGGTGAGTTCTTCGGAGATCTTGGAGTCGTCGAGCGACGCAAGCGCGGTGTGGCAGAACTGGAATGTCTCCTTGAGGCGCGCGATCAGTGCCGCCTTGCTCGCCGTCGCAGCGACTTTCTCGCGGGTCGGACGCTTCACGCCGGCGATTGCGCTGCACAGCGCGTCGTTTCCACCGGCGAGATGAGCCATGATCTCGCCGATGCTCATCTGAGCCGGCGTCGGCTTGAACGTGTACTTGCCCTCCGGAATCGCCTCGGCCGCAGCCGTCAGGTCCTTCTCCATGCGCGCGGCCGTCGCGCGAAGGGCTTTCGCGACAGGTGCGCCTTCCTGCGCGGCCAGAAACGTCGGAGCGAGTACCACGGCGAGCGTTGCTGCGCACATACGGATCTTCATTGGGCACCATGTCGGCTGGAGGTAGGTGCAGTCTGCCACCGAACGCGGCGGCTGTCCAGAGCGAATGTTGGTCGGGTAGCGGGTCGGTTTGGAGGCAAGATGCGTGTTCTGTGATCTGGGTTGGGGGGTGAGAAGAAAAAAGGCTTTTGCCACGGGTCTTCACGGTTCACACGGGTCTGATCCGTGCAATCCGCGAAATCCGTGGCAAGTCTTTTTTTTACCTTTTTCTTTGCGGATTCCGCCAGTCGACCCGTGTCTACCCGTGCGTTCGATACCGCTTCGTCCCACAGCCAATGACCAATAACCCCAACACGCAACAGCGCGCCCATGGTGGCCCACTGTTTGAGGTTCAGGGTTGGGGGTAACGGCGATGGCGTGTTGGGCTAGGGGTCTTGCGCTCGGGGTCGTGGGTATCTGACGACCCCTAGCGCAAAACCCCTAGCGCACTACGTATTGCCCATACCCGTCTCCCCCAACTCGGGGGTGCTCATCGATCGGAAAGAAAATGGCGTCGCCTGCGGCAGAACGGTGATGCTCTGCGGCATGCCATCACCCATCTTGGCTCATGCCGACTCCCGGAGAGCGCCGCGCACTGGTCTTCCTCGCGTCCGTCGCCGCGCTCGGAGTTGCCGTGCGAGGCTGGCGGGAGTTTCATCCACCCGATCCAAGCGTGCTCGCCGGCAGTCGCACCGCGCTCGCGCGGCAAATCCAGGCTGTGGACTCGGCAATCGCCGTGACCAGTGCGAAACGCCGGCCACGCGGGACGCATGCAGCAGCGGAGTCTCTCCCGCCGGCGAGGACTCGCAACGACCGCGCGCGCTTGCCGGCGGCGCCGTCATCGTCAAAAAGGCGCGAGCGGCGGCCCGTCGAGGCGGACACACTTCCGCGCGACCCGCGTCAGGCATATTGGGATCGGAGCCTGTACTTCGACTCCATCCGCACAGCACTGGAGGCGGCTGATAAAGCGGCAGTAATAGCAAAGTCACGCGACAGCAAAGCGCCATTATCAGCAAATCGTCGGCATAACAGTGCGTCTTCCGGACCACCGGTAGATCTTGACGTTGCGGGGCTTGATGAGCTCGCCCGCCTCCCAATGATTGGGCCCGCACTCGCCCGCCGAATCATCTGGGACCGCGCCGAGAACGGTCCGTTCGGATCCATTGCGGAGCTTGAGCGCGTTCCGGGGATCACGCACGCGTTCGCCCGGCGACTGGAGCCGTTCGTGACGTTTTCCAGGACGCCACGTCTTGGAGGTGCGGGAGAGAGGCCGCCTCAGACAAAAAAGGCCCGTCGTCCCGGGGGTGGATCACGTCCTTGACACCATTCCTGCCGCCGGTCAGCTTCACCAATCCGAGCTCGGGCATCTATAGTATGGAGTCCGGCACGGGTGTTTTCACTCGAAAAATCCCGACGACGAGCACCGACGCGACATGGCTTCCCCCGTAGCATCCACCAGCAGCGAACGCATTGGTGACCTCCTGGTTCGTGAGGGGGTCATCACCAAGGACCAGTTGGACAAGGCGCTGCAGGAACAGCGCCAGAACGGCACGCGCATCGGATACAACCTCGTCAAGCTCGGCTTCGTCCAGGAAATCGAGCTCACCAAGACGCTCGCGCGGCAGTACAAAATGCCGGCCGTCGACCTCTCCAAGTTCGAGGTCGACCCCAAAATCGTGAAGCTCATCCCCGCCGACCTGGCGGTGAAAAATCTCGTCCTTCCGCTGAAGCGCGACGGTCGCACCCTCACCGTCGCGATGGCCGATCCGACCAACTTCGCGGTCATCGACGACCTCAAGTTCATCACGCGCTACGACATCTTCCCGGTGATCGCGGGCGAGTTCACGCTCCGCAACACGCTCGAGAAGATCTACGAGTCAGCCGACGTCCAGATCTCAGCGCTCCTCGGCGAGATCGAAGGGCTGGAAGACGAGGATCTTGAGGTTCTCGAGACCAAGGAAGACGACGCCAACGCCAGCGCGCTCGCCGCGCAGATGGACGAGGCGCCGGTCGTGAAGCTGATCAACGCGCTGCTCACCGACGCGGTGAAGCGCGGCGCCAGCGACATCCACTTCGAGTGCTTCGAGAAAGACCTTCGCGTGCGCTATCGGATCGACGGCGCGCTCGAGGAGATCATGAAGCCGCCCAAGAAAATGCAGGCGGCACTCGTGTCGCGCTTCAAGATCATGTCGTCGCTGAACATCGCCGAGCGGCGCGTGCCGCAGGACGGCCGCATCAAGCTCAAGATGGGCAAGAAAGTCGTCGACTATCGCGTGTCGACTCTTCCGACGCTGTTCGGCGAGAAAGTCGTACTGCGAATTCTCGACCAGGGCAACCTGACGCTCGACCTCGAGAAGTTCGGCATCGAGCCGCGCGCCGAGCGCGATCTGATGGAGGCGGTGTCGAACCCGTACGGCATGGTGCTCGTGACCGGTCCGACAGGATCCGGCAAGACCACCACGCTCTACTCCGCGCTCTCGAAAGTGAACGCGATCGACGTGAACATCATGACCGCGGAAGATCCCGTGGAGTACAACCTCTACGGCATCAATCAGGTGCTCGTCCGCAACGAAATCGGCATGACGTTCGCGGCTGCGCTGAAGGCGTTCCTTCGGCAGGACCCGAAC
>JBOHTH010000012.1:0-9683 GCA_050733535.1 Gemmatimonadaceae bacterium
AGCGACTGCAGCAGCGCGATAAGGGACCGATAGCCGTCGTTCACGTCGCTGCGCGATGCATTGCCGAGTTGCAATGCGGCGTGCATCTGGTCGTATGTCACGGAGTCCGCGCCGTTCATGGTCATGCCGAGTGCGAGCGATGCGCTCAGCGGAGAGATGAAGACGTTCGAGTCGTTCTGGGCAGCGTTGACGGTATCCCACAGCGCGAACGAGAACGCATTCGCCGCGTCTCGCACGGCGGTTTCGGAAGGCGTGAGGGACTGCGAGAGCTGCGCGACCCGTTCCTGCCCGCGCGGGGCGACCGCGTCGTGGCACGCGCCTGCCGTGACGGCCAAGGCCAGCGCCAGCAGTGTGGGCCCGCGTAGCTTTTTGCGACCGGACATTTGTGCCCTCCGAGGACGTTCTCCACCTGCGTACTCGCCGAGCAGCGAAGGCGTCACAGGTCCGCTCTCGTGGCGTTGACCCAACTCGTTCCACCGACTACAGTTAAAGGCTGTCTCCGAACCAACAAAATCGCCAAATAGGGATCCAGTACCATGGCAATGCCCGCAACACAGATTCGCCGCGGAATGGTCATCGTTTTCGAGGGCCAGCCGTGCCGCGTGCTCGAGTTCCGTCATCATACGCAGGGCAACCTGCGCGCGATGATCCAGACCAAGATGAAGAACCTCCGCAACGGCAACAGCTTCGAACACCGTTTCCGGGCGGCCGACACTATCGAGAGGGCGTCGATGGAGACGCACGAGCTCGAGTTCATGTATCAGGGTGGCGATACCTGGCACTTCATGAACACGGTGAACTTCGACCAGCTCGAGATGGACGAGGAGATGCTGGGCGACAACGCCCAGTGGATGCAGTCGGGCATGAAGATTCTGGCCGAGTACTATGACGGCCGTCCGATCGGCATCGAGCTGCCGCAGTTCCTGGTGCTCGAGGTGGTGGACACGGCGCCCGTGATGAAAACGGCGACGAAGACTGCGAGCACGAAGCCGGCGAAGCTGGACAATGGGGTGATGATCAATGTGCCGGAGTTCGTGGCTACAGGGGAGAAGGTTCGTGTGAACCCGAACACCGGCGAATACATGGATCGGGCTAAATAAGAGGGGACAAGAGGGGGGAGTGGGGAGCGGGGAGGGGAGTTGTGAGTGGTGAGTTCACTTCTCCGTGTCGAGTCCCCCGACTAGTTTTGAAGCTTGGATTGCTTGTGGTGACTGTAGCTCAATTGGTTAGAGCACCGGTCTGTGGCACCGGGGGTTGCGGGTTCAATTCCCGTCAGTCACCCTGCGGAATTGGAGTAGGTCCGTAGCTCAATTGGTAGAGCACCGGTCTCCAAAACCGGCGGTTGGGGGTTCGATTCCCTCCGGGCCTGTGGTTGGAAGCCGGAAGCCGGAAGCCGGAAGGCGGAAGCCGGATGATCGAAGATGTTTGGAGAGAAGGGGAGTTGCCGCACTCCTTTTCCGCAGTCCGCAGTCTTTGTTGGAGCGCAGCGGCGGTATCGTCTAGGGGACTAGGACACGGCCCTCTCAAGGCTGGAACACGGGTTCGAATCCCGTTACCGCTATGGAAGCCGGACGCTAGACACCGGTCGACGGACACGAAGGCAGAAGAGTGAGACGGCAGACGGCAGTGTTGGCCCTATCGTCTATCGGTTAGGACGGCACCCTTTCAAGGTGCAGAGACGGGTTCGACTCCCGTTGGGGCTACTCTGCGAAGGGCAGAGTGAGGGTGGAGTGATGAGTGCAATGCGGGAAGCGGATTGTTTTTTGGGGGCGTAGCTCAGTTTGGTTAGAGCACTCGACTGTCACTCGAGAGGTCGCGGGTTCGAGCCCCGTCGCTCCCGTCGTAGGTGGAGTACCTATAGTGTCGTCCCGCAGTCCGCAGTTGAAGACGATGAGATTGCCCTGGTGGTGAAACTGGTAGACACGCCATCTTGAGGGGGTGGTGCCGCAAGGCGTCTCGGTTCGAATCCGAGCCAGGGCATTCGTCGTTTCTCGGTCGCCACAGTAGCTCAGTGGTAGAGCACTCGATTCGTAATCGAGCGGTCGTCGGTTCAATCCCGACCTGTGGCTCTGCAGCCGTTCAATAGCGCGGCCCTACTCGGCTCTCAAGGTTTCGGCGGGGTCGACGCTGAGCGCGCGGCGCGCCGGCGCGTAGGACGCGAGTAACGCAGTACCTCCGAGCAACGCGCAGACGGCGACCAAGGTCGCCGGGTCGGTTGGCGCCACGCGATAGAGAAGTGCGCGCATCGCTCTGCCCGCGAGCACGCCCCCTGCGGCGCCGACAACGACGCCAGCCATCGCCAGTCGGACTCCTTCTCCGAGTACCAGTCGCATCACGGCCCCGGATTGCGCGCCCAGCGCGACGCGAATCCCGATTTCGCGCCTTCGCTGGCTCACGGAATAAGCGATCGTCGCGTGCAGTCCAAATGCGGCGAGCACGAGCGCGAGAAGAGCGAACGCACCGATCAACCTGAGAGTAAACGCATTGGTGGCGCGCCAGCGCGCGAACACATCGTCCGACGAGTGCACATCGCCGATCTTGATTTCAGGATTGGTCGTGTGGATCGCCGCAGTGACCGCGGGCAGAATGCGTGGGAGAGGTTCGTTGGAGCGAAACAGGATCATCGCTCGCCGGGGAGACGCCCCCATCGCCTGATAGAGCTGAACGGCATTTGTCCGGCGGCCCGCGCCCGGTATCGAGATATCATTCGCGACCCCGACAATAGTTGCCCATCCGCCGGCGCCGCGACGGATTCGCGCGCCGATCGCCCCGCCGTTCGGCCAGAAGCGGCGCGCGAATCCTTCATTCACGACAACCTCAGTCGTGTCTAGACGATCGGTAAGCGCTCGGTAAGCCTCGAATACGCGACCCTCCACAATGCGAACTCCGGCGAACGCGAAGAAGTCTGGCCGGACGATCGCAACATTCGAGACGCTCAGGCTGTCGCTCGCGGTCACCGAGCCGCCATCGATCTCGAGCTGGCCGATGGCAATCACAAAATCGGGCGGCAATGTAGCGGAGAGGGCGGCGCTCTTGACGCCGGGCACGGCACGGACGGCGTCCAGTGCGTTCTCAACCAGAGCGTGTCGCGCAGCAGAGTCGGCGAACGACTGGTCGAAGAGCATGATGGGCACGCCGTAAAGGCCAATCGATTGAAAGCCAACGTCAGCCCGCTGCATCGACACAATGGTTCGCCCGAGAAGGCCTGCGACGACCAGCAGCACCACCGCCAGTGCGACCTCTCCGGCGGCAAGCGCGCTCCGAAGGCGTTTGGACGCTCCAGCGCCGGCGACCGATCGGTTGTCGGATTTCAATGCCTCCGAGGCGTTCGAAGAGACAAAAAGTGCTGGCGCAATGCCGAAGATGACGCCAGTCACGACCGAGAGTCCCGCAATCCACAGTAACACCACCGGCTCAATCCGAGCGCCCGCAGTGGAGCGACTGAGTTGCGACTGCGTGCTTATCAGTCGCAACGTTGCATAGGCCACCGCAAGTCCAACCGCGCCGCCGGAGATCGAGAGTGCGAGACTCTCCACCAGAACCTGACGGATGAGGCGTGTCCGGCGAGCACCCATCGCGGAACGAATCATGAATTCGCGCCGTCGTGTCCACGCTCGCGCGACCATCAGATTGGCGACATTCGCGCACGCGATGACCAGGACAAGTGCCACCGCGCCGAACATCAGATAGGCCGTGCGTTTCGCTGCAGGCGGCACTTCGTCAACCGCCCGTTCCACAAAGGGTACGTCCTCGGGCTTAGAGGTGTCGAGATGGGCAAAGATTCCGATGAGTTCGCTGTTCGCGTGCTCGACAGACTCACCGCGTCGCAGTTTTGCTATGGCTTGGATCGACTGATCGGGTGCCACGCCCTTCAACACGGGGTAGAGGCGTTGATCGTCGAAGAACGGTATGAAGAACCGCTCGGGCATCACGCCGATCACTGTATAGGTCACTTGATTCAGGACCATGCTTTTCCCGAGCGCGTCCGCGCGCCCCGCGAATTTCTGTCGCCACAAGTCGTACGAGAGGAGCACAACCGGCGGTGCGCTCGCGAGCGTGTCACTCGCCACGATGTCACGGCCGAGGAGCGGGCGCAACCCGGTGAACGCCGTCGCGCCTGGCCCGATGGCGACACCCCCTACGCTTTCAGTTGGACCGCGCGTCGTGTCGCCGATCGAAAAATACCTCGGGTCCACCAAAGTCACGGACTCGACCGCCCGCGCACGTTTGCGCCAAAGCTCGATATCTGCGCGCGGCCGAGATGAAAGGAAGCGTCTGCCGCCCGACGTTGCGACGAAGCGAACCATCCGATTTCCATCGCGGAAGGGAAGCGGGGCAATCAAAAGATGGTTGACGATGCTGAAAATCGCGGCGTTAGGGCCGATGCCGAGGGAGATGAGGGCGACCACACCGACGGCGAAAATTGGTTGTTTGCGAAATCCGCGCATCGCGACCTTAAGGTCGCTCACCATCTCTTCAATCCAGCGTGGGGTGTTCGCCTCCATCAAGGGCTCGGTGCGCCGCATGCCGAAGCGCATCCGCGTTGCATAACGGTCATCAGGCGCAGTCCGCTAGTTGTGGTGCGCAATGACAACACGTCGTCCATCGGGCAGAATGCGAACGGTTCCGCCAGCATTCAAAAATACCACCTTTGGAAAGTTCTCTGCCGTGACATCGATCGTGACCGAACCATGGTCTCGCCGATATCCATTGAGCACCAAGCGAGCGGGCACACTTGTTTGACCGGTCAGCGCATCTACGGCCGCCAAGACTTGCGCCGTCACCGGATCAAGTATGGCCTTAGCCTGTTCCTCCTCGATTCGGCTGACAGCCGCGGGGCGCACGTATGGTCGAAGCGTGTCCGGAGTCGCGGCATCGGCCTCACGCAAGATGTGCGCGGACCCCGAAGCCTGTCTGGATGGCACAGCCGCAATGACGGAACCAATCGCGACCACCAAGCACACCCGATGTCCACGGCTTAGCAACATAGCGCGACCTCTCAAGGATGGATGTTGGACAACTCGCTCTCCTGCGGGATATCTTCGCGCCGCTCGGCATCCAATACCTCGTCGATTGCCCGCCGACGCCTTCGGTCCTCGGCGGTGCGCCGACCATCCCGTTTTGACCGACCATGCTGCAGTTTGCAAGCGCTTTCTATCATATTGCCGAAACGTCATAGATCGACAATAGAGAATCGATTACGATCCGATGAAACTAGCGTGAAATCGGGCCTGCCAACCTCCGTCGCATCGGCACGACGTTGCGCGCAACGTCGTGCGTTTCCTGCGACGAGCACCATACGAGCCGGGCGAGGGCCGCATGCCGCCCTATTGCGCCGTTCCGCGCTCCTTCAACCGGCTCTCTTCTGCCTGCCGAAGGAGATCGCGCTGGATGTACTCCGGAATCTTTCCTCCGGGTCGAACGCCAACGCACTCGCGGCTCTTGCCGAGCGAGACCTTCGGTTTGCAGTTGTTATATCCGTCCCAAATGTCTCCGTCAAGCACAAAACACGTCCAGCCCGCAGCGCTAGTGCACGATCCACCTGAGTCGCAGGCGAAGTGTACATCGCGTGCCTGAGCTACGGCGGATCGAAATACTACGGGGGTAGCGAGTGAAAATGCAGAAGCCCCGGCGATGCTGAGCGCACCAACCAGGACGACCCGCAAGCGCTTGGTAAGCATGATGTCTCCTACGTCATATATGAGTGAGGTACGGTTCTACTACGCGATCAGTTGCGATGCCCCCGCCCGGCACGTGCGACGATCGAGTAAGGAATGCTCCACGCGACCAAATGTTGCCACGGCCCATCTTGGACGATGGCGACCAACTGCCTCTCGTCCGCCGTGATTGTTATACCGATGACCGGAACCGGGGCGCGGAAACGTGCGATTGCAACTCCATCCCAGTCGATCAGCCAAATGCGCCGCGCATTCTGGCCTGGGTCGCCATCGAATGAGCAATCGCAGTCTACGAGCGCCACGAAAGATCGCGAGGCCGCCCCTGCGAGGAAGTGCAAGCGCGCGTCGGGTCGCCATGAAATTCGGACGCCGCTGTCGCTCGCCATTCGAAAGCGTGCTGGCGGCGCTAGCAATGAGTCGATTGTCACTTGCCTCGACGTGCGTGCGCCGATGTCGACGATCGTCATGCTCTCTTGAAACTTGCCAGGCAGGAGCGCGATTCTCTTGCTCGGGTGCAACAGGACCATCGTCGTCGCGGCAAGACTTCGCATGAATGATTCGAGTGGCATGCCATCTACCACGGGTGTGGTGTCTCGCCACGCCGCCCAATGCACGGCGTCAGCAGAGAAAGCCAACACCGTGCCATTCATCATCGTGCCGGACACGGCGACACCCCACGAAGCGACGCCGACGCCTATCGGGTTGTCTGACTTGTTCAGTACCCCTCGCAGATCGAACGCGCGCAGCTGAGCGCCATTCGCCGCGCGCGCCGTCGGCGCGTCGATAAGCCGCCTCCCCCGGCCGTCGAGCAAGAGCAACTCGGTATTCCAGTCAGTGCGCCGCACACCGAAATCGAGGAAGCCCGTCGTGTCATGCGACCCGAACACGTGGGGAACGAATCGCCGGATTGTCTTTCCGCTGCTCATGTCGATCTCAGTCAAATGCGGCTCTCGGCCGAGGTCGAGGACATAGACGGATGGGCCTATTACCGTGAGTCTCGTAGCGAGGCGAAACGAATCCGGAGACAGTCGTCTGGGCGTCGGAAGAGTGATCTCGGGGATCGTTGCAGTGCGGATCGGTTTGTTCGGCGCTATCACGTGAAGATCTACATCGCCGCTCCTTGCAGTGGCGGTGAGTCGCGGGCTTTGTTCCGTGCGGGCACATGCACCGATTGCCCCGAGCGACGCGCAGGTTGCCATACAAAGCAACGCCGGCAGGCGTCGACGCCGTATGCGTCGTGCGTCGCGAGCTGTCACCCGGTGCGCGAGGGCACGTGGGACCACAGACTGACCTCCCTCGTTGATTGTGCGGCCGCGCTGTCGCGCCGGTCGCGACGCGTGTACAGTGTCGCGTGGAGTTGAGTCGCGTATTAAAGACGCGCCGCGCCCGAATTCCTTAGCTTCGAGAAGTTGAAATGAGCGTCTATGTCGAAGACTGATGACGCGATTTGCTTGGTCATGCTTGCGCGAGCTGAGGTCGGCGCTACATTCGCATGCGGAGGTGCGGTATCGTGCGACAAACCGAGTTGGCGCTCTTTCATGCGGGCGACGAGAAGACATTCGCTGCGGTCATCTCTGTTCTAGAATCATCCTTGCGTCGACAGATTGCGCCGTACGCGCAGTGGGATCTTGATGATGCCGACGATCTATACTCGGAAACACTTGAGCGGGTATTCGAGCGACGCGCAGAGTACCGCGGGGACGGACCGCTGAGTGCATGGATCTCGCGCGTGTGTGTTCGAGTCGGCCTTGATCATGTAAGAGGGGTGGCTCGCGCACGACGCCATGAGGCTCCGTGCGATGCACTTGTAGGCGATTTCGACCCTGAGGAAGAGGAAGATGGCGAGCGTGACGCCGTGTGCGAGAACGCGAGGCGAGAGTCGCTTGCGAATGCGATTGTGGCACTTCCGCCGCGGATGCGCGCAATGGCGATTTCGCGATGGTATTGTGGGCACAAGGCCGTGCGAGTCGCAGCAGAGCTTGGCGTTAGTGTGCTCTCGGTGTGGACGACGCTCTCCAACGCAAAGGCGATCCTTCTGGGCCGTCTCAACGGAGTTCGCAAGGCCAAGGGGCGTCCCCCAACCACAGGACGGAAGTCGACGGTCGGGCCCTGATTTGGGTCCACCCGTCAATACTTCGTCGTTGCACGATCGATCCAGCCGCGCGACGAACCTTCCACAGTAGCTCAGTGGTAGAGCACTCGATTCGTAATCGAGCGGTCGTCGGTTCAATCCCGACCTGTGGCTCTTGAACTCTGGTCGCCGCTCAACTCGTGCCCGCCGCGTCCAGCACCTCGCGAACTTTGTGCTCGAGCGTGTCCGGCGCAAACGGCTTCTGCATGAACGCGAAGCCGTGCTCGAGAATCCCCAGCCGCGTCACGGCATCGGCCGTATACCCCGAAGTAAAGAGCACGCGCATCTCCGGGCGCGTCGCTCTCAGCCGCTCAGCGAGTTCGCGGCCGTTCGTGCGCGGGAGCACGACGTCGGTGAGCAGAAGGTGGATCGGACCGGCATACGCAGCCGAGACTGCCGCCGCTGCGTTCGCGTCCGGCGCCTCAAGCACCTTATATCCCTTTCGCTGGAGCACTCGGCGTTCGATATCGCGGAGGGCCGCGACATCCTCAACGATGAGCAGCGTCTCCGTCCCTTCGAGAGTCGCCGTACTCGTCGCGGTCGCCGGCCCTTCGGCACGGGCGTCCGTCCGGGGCAGATAGACTTTGAACGTCGTGCCTCGACCTGGCTCTGAGTGGACGAACAGGTGTCCGCCACCGTCCTTCACGATGCCGTACACCGTCGATAGCCCGAGGCCCGTGCCCCGGCCGGGTTCCTTGGTCGTGAAGAACGGCTCGAAGATCTTCGCGCGCGTCTCGTCATCCATGCCCACGCCGGAATCCGTGACCGCGAGCATCACGAACGGTCCTGCCTGAATCGCTTGATCGTCACCAAAGAAGCCGCGCGTCAGATCCATACTCGCGGTCTCGATCGTCAGGCTCCCTCCGCTGGGCATCGCATCGCGGGCATTGACCGCCAGATTCATGATCACCTGCTCGAGCTGGCCGAAGTCGGCGAGCACGAGCCCCGCGTCATCCTGCAGGATCGTTCGAACCTCGATATCCTCGCCGATCAGTCTTCGCAGCATCTTTTCGGCGTACCGCACGACGGCGTTCACGTCGAGCGACTTCGGGTCGAGCACCTGCTGGCGACTGAATGCAAGCAGCTGCCGCGTGAGCGACGCAGCGGAGTCCGCGGCTTTCTGGATCTCATCCAGGTCGCTGCGAACGGGGGCGCTCGGCTTTCCGTCCTCGATGATGAGACTGACATAGCTCGATATCACGGTCAGGAGATTATTGAAATCGTGGGCGACACCACCCGCGAGTCGCCCGATCGACTCCATCTTCTGCGCGTGCAAATACTGCCCCTCCGCGCTGCGGAGCTCCGTGATGTCCTCCACAACGCCGACGCGCCGATAGATCACACCAGCGGCATCGCGCACCGGATAGGAACGTCCACGCACCCAACGCGTCACCCCATCAGGCCGGAGGATGCGGAACACATTCTCCGAGGTCTCTCCACGAAGTGTTGCCTGCTGCGATGCGGCGAGCTTCGGCTGGTCGTCCGGGTGGACCGATGAGAACCAGAGCCGCGCGTCGAGCGCCTGCGCCAGATCTCGCCCCCAGATCGTGGCCCATGCCGGGCTCACGTAGAGCGGCGATTCCGTGGTGACATCGGTGACGAAGAAGGCTTCGCTGATGTGCTCGGCGAGCTGACGGAACCGCTCTTCGCTGTCGCGCAGCGCCGCCTCGACGCGCTTTCGCTCCGTGACGTCGTGGTAGTTGACCACCACCGCGTCCACGACCGGATCGTCGGTATGGTTGACCGCGACTACCTCCAGATCACGCCACGACCCGTTCTTGTGTTGCACCCGCAGCTCTCCACGCGCGGCGCGCCCCGGCTCGGTGGCGACCTCCTGAAAGAGACGCTCGGCGACCGCGCGATCATCCGCGTGA
>JBOHTH010000013.1:0-4731 GCA_050733535.1 Gemmatimonadaceae bacterium
GGGTTCGCGCATACCTTGGGTTCTGATCGCTCGAGAGGCAGAAGGGAGTGGGAGGTTGAGTTTGAGAGGTGAGGTGGAGTTGGAGGGATGAGTTGGAGCAGGCGCAGTGCGAGGCTGAGTCCGAGAGTGAGGTCGAGTCGGAGGCAAGTGGGCGTCCGAGGGTCCGGTGGCGATCGATGCTCAACTCTCACTCCATCTCACTCTCGCCCCGCACACTCGCACTGAGCGTGCTCCAACTCATCCCTCCCACTCCACCTCACCTCTCAAACTCAACCTCCCACTCACTTCTGCCTCTCGAGCGATCAGAACCCAAGGTATGCGCGAACCCTGGGCTCGATCCTGTCCGGTGACCACATCGGCGACCATACCAGGTTGACCGCCACCGTCCCGATCCCGTCCACGGCCTTCAGCTGCTGCTCGGCGTCCGTCATGATCTCCGGCCCCGACGGACAGCCGGGCGACGTGAGGCTCATGTCCACCTCGACGTTGTTCGCATCCACGCGGATATCGTAGACGAGGCCAAGGTCTATGATGTTCAGGTTTAGCTCAGGATCCTTCACGCGGCGGAGCGCGAGACGGATCTGGTCTTCGGTGAGCTGGCCGGGCGTCGGGAGGATCTCGCCTTCGGCAGTCTGCGTCATTTGTTCTTGCTCTTATCCTTTGGCTTCTTGGCTGTCGCGGGCTTCGCGGCGGGCTTTTTCTTCGCGGGCCGTGCCTTGGGCGCCGCCTTTTTCTTTTTCCGTGGCTTCACTTTCTGTTCGGCCACAGTCGAGGCCACCGCCCGCGTCCGCGTCGTGGCCCTCTTCCTAACAATACCCCGGCGGTGCACGGAACGTGCGATCCGCACCGCGCGATTCCATCCGTCGGCCCGGTCAGCCCGGAACGACACGGGCATGTCCGCGACGGCGAGGTTTGCGTCGGTCACGGCGAGCGCGGCGGCATCCGCGAGGTCAGCGCGGACGTCCGCGATGACTTTCGCGGGCCGCTTTGCCCGGGCGGCGTGCACACGGTTCGTCAGGAGGATCACGAACATGTTGCGTTCGGGATCGATCCAAATCGAGGTGCCCGTGAAGCCGGTGTGCCCGTACGCTGATTCACTGAGGTAGTTGCCCGCGCCGTGTGTGCCGGCCGCGACTTCCCATCCGAGCGCGCGGTCGCCCGAGGCGCGCGTGGTGAACAGGCGCACGGCGGAATCGCTGACGATGCGAACGCCGTCGTAAATCCCGCTGTTGAGCATCATCTGCGCGAACACGGCGAGATCGCTGGCCGTGCCGAACAGTCCGGCGTGTCCAGCGACGCCGCCGAGCGCGAACGCGTTCTCGTCGTGCACCTCGCCGTCGATCGGATATCCGCGCGGCGGTGAGACTTCGGTTGGGGCGATGCGGTAGACGAGCGAGTCGGCGGGGCGGAACTCGGTGTCGTGCATGCCGAGCGGCGTGAACACGCGGTCGGCAAGGAACTGGTCGAGGCGCTGGCCCGAGATGGCTTCGATCACCATGCCGAGGACGTCTGCGCCGAGGTCGGAGTAGATCTGCCCGTGGTCCGGGCGGTACTCGAGCGGCGTGTCGAGCACCATCTGGCGTGCTTCTTCGGGAGAATGCGCGTGGCGCCAGATGTCGCGGCCGGCCGGAAGGCCGCTGCGATGCTCAAGCAACTCGCGTACCGTGACGAGATCCTTCTGGCCGCCGCTGAACGCCGGCAGATAGGTGGCCACGCGCTCGTCGAGGCTGAGCTTGCCCTCGTCGTAGAGGATCATCGCACCGGTGGTCGTGCCGACGACTTTCGTGAGCGACGCGAGATCGTAGATGGTGCTGTCGGCGGTCACGGCGGGACTGTCGGCGGTCCAGCCGAGGTGGCCGAAGCCTTTCTGCCAGACGATGGCGCCGTTGCGTCCTACAACCACTGACGCGCCGGGATACCCGCCCGCGTCGATTCCGCGCTGCACGACCCGGTCGATCGTTTCGAGGCGTTCCGCGCTCATGCCGACCGCGATAGGCGCCTTGATGGGCAGCCCGTCGGCGGGGAGGGTGACGATGGCGGAGACGAGGAGCGCGAAGAGCACGGGGACGGTGGCTGCTGGAGCGAGGGTGTCGCGAAACGGCGGCGGGCGATCTACGGTTAAGATTGATCCTGGGACAAGCAGAGCTATGGCGTGAGACACCATAGGTCAAGACGACCGGCCACGCGAGGTGTCACAGATCTGAGCGGCTGCCGAAGCGCAGTTGTCAGGCGCCGGAACGGCACGCCGACGTGCCCGCACCAGCAACCTTTGTACTCTGACGAGTGACTGAAATAGCGAACTGATATGCCTCCCACCGATCAGATCACCATCCGCCGGGCGATCAACGGCGACGAGAGCGCGTTGCGAGCCATCTGGACGCAGCATGCCCCCCGGATTGACGCGCTCGTGCGGCGTCTCGTTGGCGATCCCGATCAGGCGGCGGACGTGGCTCAGGAAGTGTGGATCCAGATTTTCCGGGCGCTGCCCGGGTACCGGGGTGATTCGCAGTTCTCGACCTGGGCGCACCGGATCGCGGTGAACCGGACGCTGAATGCGCTGCGGTCGCTCAGGAGAATATCGGCGGTTGAAGTGGAGATCGAGGAGGACAGTTCGATGGTCGAGCACGACGGCGACCGGTCGATGCTGGCGCAGACAATAGACGAAGCAGTGCAGAAGCTCTCTCCCGGCGCGCGGCACGTGTTCGTGCTGCACGACGTCGAGGGATACACACACGAAGAAATTGCGACCGAGCTCGGCATCACGTCGGGCGGGTCGAAGTCACAGCTGTTCAAGGCACGGGCCAAGCTCCGCCGGCTGCTCGCGCCGTTGAGGGACGAATCTCAGCCGGCGAAGGAAGACGCAAACGATGTCGCATCTCAATCCTGAACGTCTGGCGGCGCTGTCGGACGACACGCCCACGCCGATCGAATCGGCGCACCTCACCACCTGCGATGCGTGCCTCGCGGAACTGGCGGCGCAGCGGAAGCTCGCGCGGATGGCGGCGGCTGCGGGCCCGGTGAGCGACGGACCGAGTTCGAACTTCGATGCGCTCGTGCCGCGGCTGAAGGCCGAGGGGTTGATCGCGGCGCCAGTGCGCCGCGTTGTGATGGTGCGGTGGGCCGTGCGCGCCGCAGCGGCCGTCGTGCTCGTGACCGGCGGCGTGGTGGCGGGGCGGATGTCGGTGCCCGGCGCGTCGCCGCAGGCGCAGGTGGCGCAGTCCGATTCCGTGGACGACGGATCGTCGCTGGCGAACGCGCAGCCGATTTCGTCGTTCCGCACGCCGGACGACGCGGTGAAGGCCCTTTCCACGTCGCAGCAGACATACCAGAGCGCGGCGGCGTACCTCGCGGCGCAGGATACCACGTCGCACTTCATCGGGCTGAACGAGAACACGTATCGCGCGCGGCTCACGGCGCTCGATGATATCATCGCGGCCACGCGCGCGGCGCTCTATCAGGCGCCGCAGGACCCCGTGCTGAACCAGTACTATCAGGGCACGTTGAGCGCGCGCCAGGCCACGCTCGTGCAGCTTCGCGGCGTGACGCCCGTTGCCGCGCGGAAGGGGAGCTACTGATGCGCGCCGCGAAGCCCATGACGCTCGCGCTCGGCGCGCTGCTCGCGGGCGGCGTGCTGGCCGCTGCGGCCGGCGCGCAGGATCCGGAGCCGCGCGTGCGAATCGTGCGCGCGGATACGTCCCGCGACTCGGGGTACGTGCGCATCACGATCAACACGGATCAGATCGAGCACATGATCCACGATCTCATGGCGTCAAAAGCCATGGAGCAGACGATCGCGACGTCGCTGCGTGAGGCCGCGTCAGGGCAGGCGACCGACTCCAGAAAGATTCGCGAGCTCTCCGCGGAACTCGCCCGCATCGGCAGGAAGAACGCCGCGCTGATGACGACCATCGAGATGACCTGCCCTGGCGACCGCCAGCCGGACGGATACCTCGGCCTGCAGTTCAGCGAACTCCAGACCGTGATGGGCGAAGACGCCCCGGAGGTGCCGCCGCTTCACGACTACCCGCGCATCGATTCGGTGTACGCGAACTCGCCCGCAAGCAAGGCCGGCGCGCGCCGGGGCGACCTCGTGCTCCTTATCAGCGGGCAGGATGCGCGGCGCGCGGTGGCACTCGACAAACTGCTCAAGCCGCAGACGAAAGTGCCGATGCGCGTGCAGCGTGACGGCGCGCAGAAGGACTTCACGATCGTCGTCGAGAAGCGTCCAGCGGATTTCAATTCGGAATGCGAGAACGTGGATCAGGTGATCGGGCCCGACGACCGGCCGATGATCTTCATGCGATCGTTCACGCCTCGCGGGCCGAACGCGCCGAACATCACCACCAACGTGCGCGTTGCGCCGGCGGCGCCAGCAGCTCCGGCACCGCCGTTCGGCGGCTACATGTACGGCTTCTCGACGACGGGCTCGGCGATCGCGGGTGCGACGCTCATGCCGCTCGACGACGACTGGCGTGCGACGCTCGGCGTGGATAACGGCGTGCTCGTCACGAAGGTGCTCCCGGGGACGCCGTCGAAAGATTCAGGGCTCCACGCCGGTGACGTGATCATATCGGCGGACGGGCAGAACGTGGCGTCCGTGCGTTCGCTCGCGCGCATCGTGAGCAATGCATCGTCGAATTCGGTGAAGCTGCAAATCATTCGCAGTGGAAAGCCGCTCGCGCTGGTACTCAAGTGGCAGTGATACAGAGGGGGGAGCGGGGAGCGGGAAGT
>JBOHTH010000014.1:0-1549 GCA_050733535.1 Gemmatimonadaceae bacterium
GTACTATAGCGGCATAGCGGTCAGACGACACCTTTCAGAGCTTTAGCTATCAGAAAACGGCAAAACTGTCAGACGGGACCTGCCAGCCAACTACAACGGCAAGACTGTCAGACGGGACCTGTCAGACAACTGCAACTATCAGACTAAAGAACAACGGCCTCATTACCGATCGGTGCGCAGATCGGTAATGAGGCCGTTGCTGATAGTTGCAGTTGTTCTGACAGGTCCCAGCTGACAGTTTTGCCGTTTCTGATAGTTAGAATTCTGAAAGGTGTCGTCTGACCCCTATGCCGCTATAGTACTGGCAGACCTTTCACTCCACATCGAAAATGGCCTATCCAACAAAGCAGCCGTGGTCCTCCGTCAAGCTCGAAGTCCTGACGCCCGTCCTCTCGCGCCGCGTCCTCACCGCCGAAAAGGCGATGATCGCGCAGGTCTATCTCAAGAAAGGCGCCGTCGTGAAGGCGCACGAACATCACAACGAACAGATCACCTACATCCTCGAGGGCGGCCTGCGATTCTGGCTCGGCGAGAACGCCGACAAAGCGCCGCACGGCGACTATGTGGATGTCATGGCGGGCGAAGTGCTGCTCATCCCCGGCGGACTGCGCCATCAGGCGGAGGCGCTCAGTGACACGCTCGACCTCGACGTGTTCACGCCGCCGCGCGAGGACTGGCTGAACGGGTCCGACGCGTACATCCGCGAGCACAAGAAGTAAGATGGACTTCGGACTCTCAAAGCGAACCGCACTCGTCTGCGGCGCGAGCCGCGGGATCGGCTACGCGGTCGCGGCCGAACTCGTGCGTGAGGGCGCGCAGGTCGCGATCTGCGCGCGCGACGCCAAGGCCGTCGCCGCCGCGGCGGCAAAGCTGGCTCCGTTGGGCACGAAGGTGCTGCAGATCGTCGCCGACCTCGGTACATCGGAAGGAACGGCGAGCGCCGTCGCGAAAGTCATCGGCGAGTTTGGCCGTGCGGATATCCTCGTGACGAACACCGGCGGCCCGGTGCCGGGGCCCGCACTCTCGCACGACTGGGCGGGATGGACACGCGCCACGGAACTTCTGCTGCGAAGCGCCGTGGAGCTCACGCGCGCGCTCGTGCCGGGGATGCAAGAGCGAAAGTGGGGCCGCGTCATCGGGATCACGTCGATCGCGGTAAAGAAGCCGGTCGCGAGTCTGGTGCTCTCGAACAGCCTTCGCGCGGCAGTGACGGGGTATTATCGCACGCTCGCCGATGAAGTCGGCATCGACGGCGTGACGGTGAACACGGTGCTGCCTGGGTATGTCGCGACCGAACGGCTCGAAGAACTCGCCGCCGCGACGATCAAGCGCACGGGCGCGACGAAAGAGAGTATTCTCGATTCGTACAAGGCGGGGACGCCGGTGGGCCGCGTGGGATTGCCGGAAGAAATCGCGGCGATGGTCGCGTTTCTGGCGTCGGAGAGGGCTTCGTTTGTGACGGGACAGGCCGTGCTGGTGGACGGCGGGCGGGCAGGGACGCTGCTGTAAAAAGAGGGGGGAGTCGAGGGGGGAGCGGGGAGCGGGAAGT
>JBOHTH010000015.1:0-1954 GCA_050733535.1 Gemmatimonadaceae bacterium
GATCAAGCCGCGCGCCGCGAGCGGCAGCGTCACGCGCCGGAACGCGCGCCACGGCGAGTCGCCCAGCGTGCGCGCGACGCCCTCGAGCCGCGGGTCCACGCGCGCAAACGCCTCGCGCGCGCCGCTGACGAACAAGGGCGCAGAGACGAAGACCATCGCCGCGATGATCCCGAGCGGCGTTCCGACGATCCTCAGGCCGAGCGCGAGCAGGCCACCGCCGACCGCGCTTCCTCGTCCGAGAAAAAGCAGCAATGCGATACCAGCGACCGGGTGCGGGATGAGCAGCGGCAGGTCGAGCACGGCGGAGACGATCGCACGCCCGCGGAACGTACGCCGCGCGAGCAGCCACGCGAGCGGCGCGCCGCCAAGCGCGGCGGCCAAGGCGGCGGCCGTGGCCGTGAGCGCGGTGAGCGCGAGCGACTGCCGCAGCTCGGCGTCGGTCCAGAGGCGCGTCGCGCCGCCCGTGCCTGCCGCCGCGACCACGTGGATCACGGGCAACACGAGGAAGAGCAAGAGCAGAGAGCTCGCGACTGCGGCCAGCCCTCTCCGCATCAGAACGGAAAGCGCATCGAAAGAATTATGTTGTGGTCAGAGGTATGGAATTGCGAGACCGCGATCTGCACGCCCGCGCCGACCGTGAGGCCGAGGCGGCCGGTGAGCGGCATTCGCCCGACGACGACGCCCGGTGTGAGGAAGGTTTGCTCCTTGCCGTCGTTCTTGCCGCCGGAGAACCAGCTCTGGTTGATCTCCAGCTCCGGCCAGATCCGCTCGAGCGTATGGAGCTGAAACGTGTGATTCCACGTATAGGTCCGTCCGATCGCCGACGTGTTGCCGGCCGGCTCAGCGGCGCTGATGGTGCCCTGCATGTCGAACATACCCCAGCCCTTGCCGTAGGCGAGCGTGGGCGTGATGATCGCGTTGGTCGGGCCGTTGCCGTTGGTGGCCGACGGAAAGGACGAGCTGAGGAACGCGGAGAGAATGTAATCCCCATGCTCCGCGTTGCCCGCGAACAGGCGGTACTTCACCAGCACCTGCGCGTCGCCCCAGCCGTTGGGCACCGCCGGATTGTTGTGCACGACGTACGCCGGGACGCCGAGGATGACCTCGACGTTCTCGAACGGAATGAACTCGAGTCCCTTGGTGTTGCCGTACGATTCGGCGTACGGCCCGCCAGGTTTGGCCTGCGACCAGTTGATATCGGAACGGAACTCCTGCTCGAGGCGTGGTGTGGTGGTCGCGAGCGGAGTGATCCAATGCGGCTGCTCGGCCTTGGAGTGATCGGAGCGTTTGAACCAGCGGCCCCAGAATCCGTCGTGGCCGGATCCGGACGAGGAAGCCGTCTGGCCGGCGGCCGTGGATGCGGCGATGGCGATGGTGACGAGCGCCAGCAGGCAACGGTTGGTTACGAGACGCACTTCGGTATGCCTCTTGGTTGGGTACTGAGGCATATTAGCGCGTAGAGGACTGTTAGGGAATATTGCGGAAAAAATGCAAGCTGTGGGAGGGAAGCAGTGGGACTGGAGCGCTGAGATGAGCGGACACCCCAGGCTGCCCGCTCATCTCAATGCTTCAGTCCCACGGCTTCCCTCCCACAGCCGTTGTTTTTTAGCCAACCCTCGCGATCATCACTTCGGTCGATTTCACCACCGCGAACACCGAATCCCCGACGCCAAGCCGGAGGCGTTCGGCGGACGAGCGCGTGATGATCGAGACGATCTCCTGGTCGCCCACCTGAACGTGAACCTCGGCCATCACTCCGTCCGCGACGATGGACGAAATGCGCCCGCGAATGCGATTGCGGGCGCTGATTTCGAGGGCGCCGCTGGGATCGTCGCTGGCTGCCGCCGGCACGCGCGACGCGAGCAGCTTCGACCGGGAGAAGAGCCACTTTCGGCCGAAGCGCGTGGCCGGGAGCTGGCCGGCGCGCGCGAGGTGCTGCACACGCTTCACGTGC
>JBOHTH010000016.1:0-10148 GCA_050733535.1 Gemmatimonadaceae bacterium
GTCCAGGGACTGTTCACACCTTTCTCTTGGTTCAACGCCGGAGCGTCGGTAAGCCGCGAGGCGCCAAGTGGCTCCGGAGCCGGCCCGCCGGTGACCGCGACTCGACTCGAGGTCGCGCTCGGCGTGAAGGATCGCTGGCTCAGCGGTGGAGTGGTGACGCGCAGCGCGAGCATGCTCGCGGCGCCGATTGAACTCGACACCACACTGCGCACGGTGCCGTCGCCCGCTGCGAACGGCGTGATCGCTTCGTTCCGTGGGCCGCTCGTGCTCGGCGTGCACCTTGACCTCGACGCGGTCAACTGGAACGTGGTCGACGATTACCGTCCGCAGACACAGGCCCGCGCAAGGCTGTGGTTCGCGTCGAGTTTTCTTCACCGATTCCCGCGCAACAACTTTCACGTCCTGGCGTCGGCGACGTACGACTATTTTTCGGCGCTCTACGTGCCGTCGGGCACCACGCCGCTCGGCCAGACCACGAGCGGGGCCGGGATCATTTCCACGTTGCTTGAGATTCGTATCTCGACCGCGGTCATCTTCTGGGAATACCGGAACGTGGTGGGGGCGATATACTCGACGTACCCGGGATATGTGATGCCGCGGCTGGTGAATCTTTACGGGGTGAGATGGCAGTTCTGGAACTGAATCCGGGCGCGCAAAACGTGTCGTGAGGTTTGGGTGAGAGGTTTGGGGATTGGAGTGGTTGGTTGTTGGCTTTGGGTAATACTCTTCGCGCCGATCCACGGAGGGCACCGTATCCCACAGCCAACGACTAAAGACCCCGATCTCATAGCATCGACTCACCCAGCACTCATGTTGTGATCGTCATTTACAAACTCATTACGCGTCAATAGCTTAGCAACCCTTATATGATACGCAGCATGACGGGATTCGGCTCCGCTGAGGGCGATGTGGGAGGATCGCGGGTCAACGTCGAAGTGCGGACGGTGAACCATCGGTTCTTCAACCCGAGCGTGAAGCTCCCTTCAATTCTCGCGCGGTGGGAGCCCGAGGTGCGCGAGGCACTCCGCAAGCACATTGCCCGCGGCCACGTCACGGTGTCGGCGCACATCGAGCGCGCCGAGCTGGGCGGCGCCGTCGTGGATGAAGCGAAGTTTGCGCGGCACGCCGCCGAGCTGATTGCGCTGCGCGACCGGAACGGGCTGGGCGGCGAGATCGACGTCGCGACCGTCCTGCGAATGCCCGATGTGATCCACAGCGTGAGCGAGGACACAGCCGAAGGAACTTCGGATGAGCTCGTGGCGATCGTGGAGGCCGCCGCCGCCGCGCTCACGCGGATGCGCGAGGCAGAGGGGAACCGCCTCGCGGCCGTGCTGCTCGAACGGGTCGCCGTGATTGAAGAGGCGCTCGGCCGGATAGCTGTACGCGCGCCGGAGCGCGTCATCGCGCAACGGGACCGCCTGCGCGAGAATGTGAAGATGATTGCCGAAGGGATCGCCGTGGACGAACAGCGCCTCGCGCAGGAGATCGCGATCCTTGCTGATCGCCTCGACGTGGGGGAGGAAGTCGACCGATTCGCGGCGCACATCGCCGCGTTCAGGGAAATCCTCGCGCCGAAGGGCGGTGAAGCAGTCGGCAAACGTCTCGGATTCCTGCTCCAGGAGATGCTGCGAGAGGCCAACACGACCGGCAGCAAGGCGAACGACACGCAAATCCAGCGCGACGTCATGCTGGTGAAGGAGGAGCTGGAGCGGATTCGTGAGCAGGCGGAGAACGTCGAGTGATCGCACGATGAGCGCCTTTCCGCTGGTACTCTCCGCGCCATCAGGCGGCGGGAAGACGACCGTCACGAAGGAGCTGCTGCGGCGCCGCGCCGACATCGGCTACTCGGTGTCTTGCACGACGCGCGCGGCTCGTGCCGGAGAAGTGAACGGCGTGGATTACCACTTCCTCTCCGAGCGTGAGTTCATGGAGTATCGGTCACGCGGGGAGTTCGCCGAATGGGCCGTCGTGCACGGCAAGTTCTACGGAACGCTGAAATCCGAGGTGAGCCGGGTGCTGGCGGCCGGGCAGCACCTGATCATGGATATCGACGTGCAGGGGGCGGCGCAGTTCGCGAATGCCTGGCCATCCGCCGTGCTGGTGTTCATGCTCCCCCCGTCCGTGGAGGTGCTGGTGAGCCGGCTTGAGGGCCGGCATACCGAGGACAGGGCCGCCCTGCTGACCCGGCTCAAAAGCGCCCATCAGGAAATAAGGGCGGCAAGTAGTTATCATTATGTCTTGGTAAACGACGATCTCGAGGCCACGGTGGCCCGGGTGTCGTCGATCATTGACGCCGAAGACGTGAAGCGTGAACGAATCGGCACGCTCGACGCCCAACTGTCCGGGCTGATCGCAAAGCTCGACTCTGAGATTCTCCGGCACTCGTCCGGTACTTCCCGGTAATTCCTTCTCCGCACTCCGCATCGAATCGAGGGCTTGAACAATGCGCGTATTTACGCCAAATGAAGTGACCGTCAACGCGGCCAACAAGTACCTCGCGATTCTCGTCGCCGCGAAATATTCCCGCGTGCTGAACGAGTTTCCGCGTGACCGATCCAAGAGCGGCGAGAAGAAGCTCACGACCCGAGCGCTCGAAGAGCTCTCCGGTGGTGAGATGGAGTACCGCGTCGTGCCGCGCCGGCGGTCGGAGTAGCCCGCTCCTTTACGAACACCGCCGCGGATAGAGCAGCCGTGCGCCCCTACGAGGGCCGGCGCGTTCTCCTCGGCGTCACGGGGGGAATCGCGAGTTATAAGACGGCCTGGCTCGCGCGGCTCCTCGCGCAGGCGGGCGCCGAAGTGGACGCCGTGCTGACAAAATCGGCCCGTGAGTTCATCGGCGCCGTGACGTTCGAGGCGCTCACTGGGCGGCCGGTGCACACGGAGCTGGTCGCCGAAGGACACGCGCTCGATCATATCAAACTGGCGCGAGCCGCTGCGCTGCTCGTGGTGGCTCCGGCGACGGCGGACTTTCTCTCGCGCGCCGCGTCCGGACGGTCGGACGACCTGCTGAGCGCATGTCTCTTGGCCGCGGACGCGCCGGTGCTGCTCGTTCCGGCGATGAACGACCGGATGTGGGCGCATGCACAGACGGTCGCCAACGTCGCACACCTGCGGTCCCTTGGCTACACCGTGCTCGATCCCGATGCCGGGGCGCTCGCATCGCCACAGGAAGGCGCGGGACCGGGACGCATGCCCGAGCCGGAGCGGATCTTCGCGCACATCGGGCGGATGCTCGAAGCGCGCACGTCGCTGGCTGGCCGCCGCGTGCTGGTCACCGCCGGCCCCACCCGTGAGTCGCTGGATCCCGTGCGCTTTCTCTCGAACCACAGCAGCGGCAAGATGGGCGTCGCGATCGCGGCCGCAGCGTGGAGACGTGGAGCCGAGGTCACGCTGGTCGCAGGACCGCTGGCCGTGGCGCCGCCGCATGACGTTCGCGTGATACACGTCGAGAGCACGGAGCAGATGGCCGGTGCGGTGCGCGATGAGCTGCCTGGGTCGGATGTGCTCGTCATGGCCGCCGCGCCCGCTGACTTCCGGCCGGCGAGCGTCGCGCCCCGGAAAATCAAGAAGGCCAAGCGCCCGGACTCGATCGCGCTGGAGAATACAGACGACATCCTCGTGTCGACTCGCACGGCGAGAAAGAAGGGTGCGGTGATCGTCGGCTTTGCGCTCGAGACGGACGACGTCATGAAGCACGCGCGCGAAAAGCTCGCGGCCAAGGCGCTCGATCTCATCGTCGTGAACGACGCGCGTGAGCCGGGCGCTGGATTCGGCGTCGACACCAACCGCGTCACGATCCTCTCGTCCACGGCAAAGCCGTCGGAACTGCCGCTGCTCAGCAAAGCCGAAACGGCCGACGCGATTCTCGACCGGGTGCAGGAGTTGCTCAGTGGACGCTAGGGATCGGCTGCGCGAATATCTGGAACAGCGGCGCGAGCTCGGCGAGAGTGAATTCGTTCTCGACGGCCTGTCGGTTGAGGATGCGCTCGCCGCGCTCGGCGTACGCCCAGGGGCCCCGCCGAAGGAATCACCGCGCGAGGCGCGTACGACGGGACCGGACGGCCATGATTGGCGGGAGGCGCTGCGGTCGGTGGGCGTGAACCAACCCGCAAAGCCGGCAGAGGTCAAAGAGACGCCGGCGAAAATTGGGCGTTACGAAATGCCCGTGCCTGCGGAAGCGAGCGAACATGCAGAGGGCGACCTGAAGCGCGGGCTCGTCGTGGGCCGTCCCGCCGGACAGGAAGACGGCCCGCTCGGCGAGCTCGCGTCGATCGACGCGGTTGCAAGGGCCATCGCGGCGTGCCAGGCATGTGGGCTTCACAAGACCGCGAAGAACGCGGTGCCCGGCGAAGGAAACCCGCATGCCGGCTTCGTGTGCGTCGGCGAAGCGCCGGGACAAACTGAAGATGAAACGGGCCGCCCCTTTGTGGGCGCCGCCGGCCAGCTCCTGACGAAAATCCTCGCGGCCATCAAGCTCACGCGCGAGGAAGTCTTCATCTGCAACGTTCTCAAGCACCGCCCGCCGGGCAACCGGAATCCGGCGTCCGACGAGATCGCCGCATGCAGTCCGTTCCTGCTCCGCCAGCTGGAGCTGCTCAAGCCGCGTGTGATTCTCGCGCTCGGCACGTTCGCTTCGCAGACCTTGCTGCAAACGACAACGTCGATCGGGAAGCTGCGCGGTCAGGTGCACCACTACTACGGCGTGCCGTTGATCGTCACGTATCATCCTGCGGCGCTGCTGCGGAATCCGTCGTGGAAGCGCCCGGCGTGGGAAGACGTCCAGCTCGCTCGCCGTGTGTTCGACGGCGGCGCGGGCGGTGCCTGACCGGCGCGGGAGTCAGCGGCGATGAGCGGGACCACGCAGGAGTTCCTCGGCTCATTGACGCCGCTTGTGACGATCGCGCTCGTGTTTGTTGCCGTTGTCATTTCCGCAAGACGGTTTGTGAAACGCCGCGAGCGGGAAGGCGAGTGGGATGCGAACGGCCCGCGGCATCCTACGGAACCGCCGGCTCGATTCCAGAGGCTACCCGGCTACTACTCAGAGCGGCCGGAGATCGTGACCGAGGAGGCGCCCGAGCCTCCCGATGGGGAGGAGTTCGATGCGACTGTCTTCCTTTCGTCGACCGCTGGCTTCACCGCGCGCAGCGCGACCGCGAGGCCGTCGGAGATCGTCGCATCGACGAACGCGATCCACGAGAAGGTGACAAACGCGGTGCTTGCTGAGGACGGTGTCGTGGTGAAATACCTCGGCGACGGGCTCCTGGCCTATTTCGATGGAGAAAACGCGGAGCGCCGCGCCGTGCGGGCAGCGCTGGCCGCGAGCACCGCGGTTTCGGGTTCACTCTGCGTCGGCCTTGTCATTGGTCCCGTCGCGCGAGCGAAGATCGGCCATTCGGAGCATGCGCAGCTCGACCTCGTCGGGGCGACGGTGAACTCCGCGTTCCGCGTGCTCGACTGGGCAAGTAAGTCCACGCAGAGTCACATCGCCGTGCTTGGCGAAGACGCGCGCGATCTCGATGACGAATTCGAACTTCGTGAGAATGACTGGGTAGCGCTGAAGGGACTGCCGGAGACGGAGACGATCTTCGAGGTAGTCGCGAAGCGCCGCTAAACCGCATCTCATTAGACCCGGTCGACGGCGGTAAGAGGGAGCGGATGCGAGACGCGGGTTGGAAGCGGGAGGCGGAACTTCCTGCTGATGCGAGAAGCGGGGTCGGGATGCGAGAGGCGCGACGCTACTCAATGCGAGACGCGGGTTGAGTACCGGGATCTCGGCGAGCGGCACGTGCATACAGGAGTCGTATCCCGCGCCCGCCGCCCGCATCGAGTGGCGTCCCGTCTCTCGCATCCCGACCCCGCGTCTCGCATCAGCCGGAGAGTCCCGCCTCTCGCATCAGCCGGACCTTGGACACCCGCTGCGGAGTTATCGCGTTCTGGACTGGAAGCCGAAAATTAATCGAGATTCGCGGCGCGGCATGGCCGCCGCTACGACCCACGCGCCGGCCGTGATGGCCCACGACACCGTGAACTCCGACCAGAGACCGCCGGACGCGGGCTTCGCGACGAGCAGCGGGACCCACACGAGAAATGTGAAACAGGTCAGCAGCACCGCGTCGAGCGTTGCCGCGAGGCGCGGAACGATCGAGAGCAGCACCGCCCATCCTGCGGCGATCTGGGCAGCTCCCGTGATGTAGGCCCACGCGGTGTGACCGGGCAGCCAAGCGGGCACGAGCGGCGCCGTGTTGTCGAGATAGACGATGTGCGCGAGTCCCAGCGGAAGAAGCGCGAGAGCAAAAACGATCTGCGCGAGGCGCATCCCGCGCGCGCCGCCCGCGACGTTCGACACGACGCCATCCGTCTGCGGCACGAGCGACGCGAACAGCACCCACCCGCCCGCGAGCATGACCGAGATCTCACCCAATCCCTGCCAGTTTACTTCGACCAGCGGTGATCGCACGACGATCGGGAGATTCAACATCAGGAACCAGAGCGCCAGATAACCAAACGTTACGCGGGCGGCCAGCGTGACGGTGTGCGTGAACAACAGGCCGACACCGGCCGCGAGCATCACCGCCGCACCGGCGTATGGGATGGCCGTGCGCGCCGGAACCCACTTTGGTATTTCCTGGAGGATGGAGGCGAAGTCGCCGAATCGGAACCCAGTGAGGGCCATGGCGATCAAGCCGGACGCGAAGAGCACCCGGTTTCGCGTCTGGATCCGATCCATGCAAGGACCTACCCGCCAACGGCGGGCGGCGTCACCGCGCCAGAGTCGCGCCGGTCAGGACGCCTTGACCGGCGCGTCGAACTCGCAGGCCACCACAGAGCACACGGGGTCACCCGCCGCGTCCGGCAGCGAGATGACGACACCGGCATCCGCCTGGCGCGCTGCGAGCGGGCGCCGCGCTGCGTCGCCCATCATCGTCGCACGACGCGGCAGTGAGCGGAGGCCCGGCAGGAGCAGCTCGCGCGACGCGGGCCAGTCGGGCAGGAACGCGTAGAGCGTCTTTCCCTTTCGCGTCGCGCGAAAGCTGGCCTGCTCAAACGGCGACGCTTCCGTCCCGCGAATTGCACCGGCATGCACGTTCATCCACCGGCCGATTCCCTCCAGCCGGTCGACGCTCTCGGGCGGCACGAGTCCTTCTCCCGTTGGTCCTACGTTGAGCAGCAGATTGCCGCCCTTTGACGCGGTCTCGATGAGCATGCCCACGAGCTTTGGCACGCTCTTGAAGTTGTGGTCCGCGCGATTGTAGCCCCAGTTGTTGTTCATCGTCACGCACGACTCCCAGGCCACGCCGGGAATCCCGCGGTCCGGGATCTCCTGCTCCGGCGTGCTGAAGTCGCCGATCTCCGCCTTCGCCAGTTTCGCATTCAGCCCGCTCGACTGCTTTGGCGCGACGCGGCTGTTGATGATGATGTGTGGCGCGAGCGACCGCACCCGATCCTGGAGAGCGAGGCCGAGCTCGTGCGTCCACGTGCTCTCCCACTCCCCGTCGAACCACAGCACGCCGATGTCGCCGTAGTGCGTGAGCAGTTCCTCCACGCAGTTGTGAAGATAGGTCACGTAGCGGCTGAACTGCGCGCCGTCGACCGGCCGTGTGCCGCGCTCCCAGTCTCGGCGCGGCAAGTAGTCCGGGTGGTGCCAGTCCATGATCGAGTGATACCAGCACGGCCGTACGCCGTGCCGCCGGCACGCGTCGGCGACCATCCGCATGATGTCCCGATTGTACGGCGTGTGCATCACGCTGAAGTCCGTCTGCTTCGTATCGAACAGGCAGAACCCGTCGTGGTGCTTGGTGGTGATCACCAGGTACTTCGCACCAGCGCCGGCCGCGAGCGACGCGAGACGGTCTGCGTCAAACTCCGTTGGATTGAAGCGCTCCGCGAGCTTGTCGTATTCGCCGATCGGGATCTTCGCGTTGTTGCGGATCCATTCCGCATAGTCGGTGCGGCCATTCCATTCGCCCGCGAGCACGGAGTACAGCCCCCAGTGCACGAACATTCCGAACCGTGCGTCGCGCCACCAGGCCATGCGGTCCGCCGGGCCCGCGGACAGCGCTTCGAAGAGATTCACGCGCGGCAGCCCGGCGGCGCCGAGCGCGAATGCGCCCGCCGAACGGATGAACGCGCGGCGGTCCGTCATGCGGCGGCGAAACGCGTGAGGCGGAACGGCGCGAGGTCGAAGCGCGGCGGTTCGCCCGCGAGGTCGTCGGCGATCAGCTCGCCGATTGCGACCGAGAACTTGAATCCGTGGCCGGAGCAGGGACTCGCGACGAACACAGCGGGGTGCGCCGGATGGGCGCCGAGGACGAAGTGATCGTCCGGCGCGTTCGTGTAGAGGCAAACGCTCGTCGCGCGCAGCGCGCCATTGGCGTCCGGAATGAATCGCGAGAGCAGGCGGCGAACCGTGGCGACCTCATCGTCACCGACCGCGCGGCGCACGGTGCGCGCCGTGGTTGTTTCGCCCTGATGGTGCAGCGCGGCCTTCACGCCGTCGCCGAGATTCGCGAAGCCATACCACGTGAGCCCCGGCGCGTACTCGTGAATGAAGATGGGAAACTTTTCGGGCACGAAGTCCGCGGGCTTGAGCGGATCGAACCAGCAGATCGCCTGCCGCTCCACCGTCAGCGGGAGCGCGAGCTCCGGCAGCAGATCGCCGATCCACGCGCCGGCGGTGATCACCAGGCGGGCCGCGGCGTACACGCCGCTGTGTGTCGTGACCTCCACGCCCTCGGGCGTCGCGCGCCACTTCGTGACTTTCTCGCCGAACTTCAGCTCTGCGTGCGCTGCGCGGGCCACCGAGAGCTGCGCCTCGATGGCGGCTTCGGGGTCGAGCACGCCGGCGCGCGGCTCCCAGATCGCCACGGCGCCATCCGGCGGCCGCAGGGCGGGGAAGCGCGCCCTCACTTCGCGGGCGTCGATCTCTTCGTAAGGCAGCGAGTGTTCGATGGCGCTGGCGCGCGCGCCGCGCACGACGATCCCGTCCGGCGCACCGATCATCAGGCCGCCCGTGCGCCGCAGCACATGCGTGCCCGATCTGGACTGAAGTTCCGCCCAGCCATGATACGCGCGCTTCACGAGCGGCACATACAGCGGATCCTCGAAGTACGCCTCGCGAATGATGCGCGATTTGCCGTGCGACGACCCGAACGCGTGCGGCGGCGTGAACTGATCTATGCCGAGCACACGGTGGCCTCGCAGCGCCAGTTGATACACGGTCGAGCTTCCCATCGCTCCGAGCCCCACGACTATGGCATCGAGCAAACGCTATTCTCCGTAGGGGATCCAGATGTTCTTGACCTGCGTGGCGTGCCGCAAGAACTCCCTTCCTTCGCCGTCGTCGCGGCTGGTCCAGTCGCGCCCGTCCGTCTCGCACCACGTCTGCTTCATGTTGCCGACGGATGCGAGCTCGCAGCTCTTCGCGCCCTCGCGCTCGCCGAAGTACCAGACCGCGTCCACGTCGTCGTGTTCGGCGAGCACCTTCGCGAGCTCGTCGCGCCCGCCGGTAACGATGTTGAGGATCCCCGCCGGGACATCGGAAGTTTCCAGCACCTGATAAAAATCGGTGACGGCCAACGGCCACCATTCGCTCGGCACGGCGACGACGGTGTTCCCCGTCGCGATCGCCGGCGCGACCACCGAGACGAATCCGAGGAGCGGATACTGCGTCGGTGCGGCGACGCCGATGACACCGACGGCCTCGTTCATCGCGAGCGTGACGCCGCGGATCGGTGTCTGGTGCACCTGCCCGTCCCATTTGTCCGCCCACGCGGCGTACGTGAAGAGTCGCCCGATCGATGCCTCGACTTCGCCCTTTCCGTCCCGCCCGGTTAGTTCGCGGATGCGCGCGGCGAACTCGGCAGACCGCGCCGAAAGATTCTCGCCGATGTAGTACAGAATCTGCCCGCGATTGTGCCCCGTCGTTCGCGCCCACACCGACGCGGCGTTGCGCGCGGCCTCGACCGCGTTCCGGATGTCCTTGCGGTGCCCTTCGCCGACGTCGCCCGCGCGGTTGCCCTTCGCGTCGAGGATCGGAATCGAGTAGCCGCTGTCCGGCCGCGTCTGTTTGCCGGCGATGAAGAGTTTGGCGGTGCGGTCGATTTGACCGAAGTCCGAAGACCGAAGACCGACACCGCCCTTGGCGTTGC
>JBOHTH010000017.1:0-4311 GCA_050733535.1 Gemmatimonadaceae bacterium
GCCCACGCAACTCGCGGTGCTGGCCTTTAACCAGCTGGTATTCCCCGTAGGACATCCCGATCACGACCCGGCCGATGGCGATTCCGCCTCGACCGCCTCGCTCGATTCGGTACGCGTCCGCGATTTCTACAACGGCGCGTTCACGCCGGCCCGCGCGCACTTTGTGGTCGTCGGTGACGTGACAGAACCAGAGATGCGCGCGCTGCTCGTGTCGCGCTTCGGCGCATGGAAGGCCGCTTCCACGCCGCGCGCCATTCCGAAAGTCACGGTGAAACCCGTCACCAACGACGGCGTGAAGGTCTACCTCGTGGATAAGCCCGGCGCCGCGCAGTCGGTGATCGAACTCGGTGGCCCCGGCGCCGACCGCCTGAGTCCCGACTACGCCGCGATCACGGTGATGAACACGATCCTCGGCGCGTCGTTCTCCTCACGCCTCAACACGAACCTCCGTGAAACGAAAGGCTACACGTACGGCATCAGCTCGCGTTTTGGCTGGTCGGCGCTCCCGGGTCCTTTTGTAGTCGCGAGCCAGGTTCGCACGAACGTCACCGACAGCTCGCTCGTGGAAATCTTCAAGGAATTGCGCGCGATTCGCGATGCGCCGGTGGAGGCCAAGGAGCTCGATCGCGCCAAGGCCTACGTCGCGCTCGCGGTGCCCGGACGCTTCGAAACGAACGCGTCGATTGCCGGGCAGCTCGCCGATCTCGATTCGTACCGCCTGCCGCTTTCTTCCGTCAATGAATTCGTCGCCCGAGTGAACTCCGTGACCGCTGCAGACGTACAACGGGTAGCACGTCAGTACATTCCGGCAGACCGGGCGACGCTCGTCGTCGTCGGTGACCTGGCGAAAGTACGAACCGGTATCGAAGCGCTGAGGCTCGGTACGGTAACCACGCTCGACATCTCGTCCATCGCACGCTGAATGATTCAGCACGTCGCATGAGCCCGCCGCTGCGCGTCGCCTTCCAGGGCGAACTCGGCGCGTTCAGTGAGGAAGCGATCCAGCAGCTCTGGGGCGGTGATGTCGAACCGGTCCCGTGCCGCGAGTTTCGCGATGTCGCAGACTTGATCGCCAACGACACAGTGGACCGCGTGGTGCTCCCGATTGAAAACACGATCGTCGGGTCGGTGCAGGGCGCGCACGACGTCATCGACGCCACGAAGGGGATCTACGCGATCGCCGAGACCGTCGTCGCAGTGCATCACTGTCTGCTCGGACCGCCGGGCGCGAAGTTCGAGCAGGTGCGCGACGTGTTCAGCCATCCGGTGGCGCTCGCGCAGTGTGGCGCGTTCTTTCGCGAGACCCCCCGCCTTACGGTGCACGCCGTGTACGACACCGCGGGCGCGGCGCTCGATGTGTCGAATCTTGCCGACCCCGCGTTTGCGGCGGTCGCGAGCCGCATTTCGGCAATGCGCTATTCGCTCGATGTGGTCGTCGCGGACATCGAAGACCGGCCGGACAACCAGACGCGCTTTATTGCGTTCGCACGTACACCGCAGCCGCTCCCGGGCGGAACGCCCGCGCGAACGATGCTCCTGCTCACCACGAAGGACGTTCCCGGCGCATTGCTCGAGGCGCTGGCGCCTCTCTCACGCCACGGCATCAACGTGCGGCGGATCGAGACGCGGCCCACGGGCGAGCCCTGGAGCTACCGTTTTTTTGTGGAGTTCGATCATCAGGTCGGCGACGCCGCGGCCGAGGCGCTCATGACGGAAATTGCCGCGCTCGCGCACCAGGTGCGCATGGTGGGAACGTACCCGCGGTGGGCGCCGGGGCGGCGCGGGTCGATCGGGTGGAAATCCAGCGAGTTTCCGATCGTCGACTAGCGCCGCTTCTTCGGTCTTCGGTCTTCGGTCTTCGGTCCTCCGGCGTAGTTAGCAGTTATGACCGACTTGATTCCGCCGCGCACATTGAAATCGCCCACGACGCTCATCCGCTTTGGCTTCACTGCTTTCACGAGGTCGTCGAGAATCCGGTTCACGACGCGCTCGTAGAAAATCCCGTCGTTGCGAAAGCTCCAGAGATAGAACTTCAGGCTCTTGAGCTCAACGCACAGCTTGCCCGGGATGTACGTGACGCTGATCGTCGCGAAATCCGGAGCGCCGCCCTTGAGCAGTGCGAGCTCGTCCGCGTCACTCTCGATTCCGCCGAGCGGGCAGAGCGACGTGAACTCCGGGCATGTCATGAAGATTTCGTAGTCCCGATCGGCGTACGGATTCGGGAATGTTTCCAGCAGCTCCGGCGCCGGCACCTACTCGGCTCTCCGCCGCTTCGATTCCTCAACCAGGAGACGGCGCTCTTCGGGGGTCAGGCTCTCGAGGCCCTGCGCGGAGATCTTGTCGAGCAGCTGGTCAAGCGACGTCAGCGCGGTCTGTGGTATGCGCGCCGAACGCGGCGCGGGGGCGTGCTTGGCTACGGCCGCGTTGCTGCGCGCGACGACATCGTCGATGTTCTCGCGCTCACGCGCGCGGGACCGCGGCATGGCGCGCGGGACCGCGCGCGGCGGCACATCTTCGGGTTCGTCCGGTACGGGAAGCACGCCGCTCCTGAGCCGGTTGAGATTCACCGACGCAGTCATCCGCAGGTAGAGCCAGCCCGCGGCAAGGCCTCCGGCGTGCGCGAAATACGCGACGCCGCCCTGCGCGCCGTCCATCGTCATGCCGCCGACGATGTTCAGCGCGCCGACAAAGATCACCAGCCAGCGCACTGTGGTCGGGATCACGCCGAACAGATAGATCTGTTCGGTTGGCCAGAGTGATGCGTACGCCAGCATCACACCGAACACCGCCGCCGATGCGCCGATCAACGTTGAGTCGCCGGGAACGAACGCCAGATGCGCGAACCAACCGCCGACGCCGCAAAAAAGATAGAAGCGCAGGAACTCCCGTCCGCCCCACTTCCACTCGACGCGCGGCCCGAACAGCCAGAGCGTGTACATGTTGAGCGCGAGGTGCCAGAACCCCGTGTGCACAAACATGTACGTCCCGATCGTCCACCACTGATGACCGAGGTCTTTCGTCTGGAATCCGAGCACGGACTGCACGTCGCTCGACTTCAGCAGCGTGAGCTGGATGAAGTAAACGAACGCGTTGATCGCGATCAGCCACTGGACAACGGGCGTGATGCGCGGCGCCGGCTGTTCCGGCGCTGTCACCTCGTACACGGGTGCGTTTTCGCTCATCGCAACCCGGCCGGCGGCGGCAGGCGCAGGGCAATGCGCGTGTCGGTGTGCGTCGTCATGGCCTGGTCGAGCAGCGCCGCCCACCGGCGGTCGAGCATCGCCTGCTCGCCGACGGGCGACGGCGGATGAATCACGATCTGCGTGTTCGCGCTCGCGCCGTGGGCCTGCTCCACGACACGGAGCACCTGGCCGTCGGACGTGTCTTCACGCGGGCACAGCACGAGGGCATGCGCGCACTTTGCGCGGGAGGCCTCAGCGATGGTCGCGATCACGTTCGCGAGCGTCGCATCGGGAATCCAGAAGTCGACCGTCACCTGCGCCAGTGCCAGGAACGGCGCGAGTGCCTTCAGTGTTTCCGGGCGCTGACCGTCGGTGTCGAGCATTACGGGCACGGGCGGGCGCGCGACTTCGAACGCCGCGATCAGGAAATTTTCGTTCGCAAGCGGATCGCGTCCACCAATCGAGATCGAGTGAAACTTCGACCTCGACAGCTGGCGCTCGAGTTCGCGGACGAGCGCGCCGGATGTATACATCGTGGCGGTTTCCGCTTCTCCGGCAAAGCGAATGAACAGCTGACGCCGTCCGGCCCAGACGCCCTGTGACTGGACGCCCGCCGGAACTCCCGCCAACGCCGCTGCTACCATCCCTGGACCCGTCATCGTGTTTCTCCAGAATCCTTCGGCCGGAGCGCCTGTTGCACGATCCGTTCGCATAATTCGGGGAAGGTGATTCCCGCCGCCGCTGCCGCCTGCGGAATAAGGCTCAGCTCAGTCATCCCCGGAAGTGTGTTCGCTTCCAGACAGTAGAATGTTCCGTCCGCCGTCATACGGAAGTCAATGCGCGCGTAGCCGGACAGCTTCAGCGCCTTGAATGCAAGCAAGGCCAGCGCTTGCGCGGCCTTCGTTTCCGCCAGCGAAAGCTTCGCGGGAAACTCTTCACGGGCCATGCCGGGGGTGTACTTGCATTCGTAGTCGTAAATTTCGTGCTTCGGGATGATTTCGCCCACCGGGAGCGGCTCGTCACCAAGGATCCCGACAGTGAACTCGCGGCCCGCAATGAACTGCTCAATCATGACCTCGTCGTCGTGGTTCCACGCCTCGGCGATCGCTGGCTGGAGCCCGGCGCGTTC
>JBOHTH010000018.1:0-4036 GCA_050733535.1 Gemmatimonadaceae bacterium
CGGCCGGCTTCGATCCGTCGTGCTTCTTGATATAGATCTGCTGCGGGCGTGCCACCGCTACGCGGCGAACCGGCGCGACGACAAATCCGACGCCGTTCACCTTGTAGCCGAAGTTCACGATCTGGCGGCCATCGAAGCGCGCCTGATCCACCGGCTTGGTGATCGAGCCTGCGGGTGGAACGGCGAGAAGATTCACTCCGACCCCGCCGCGCCCGCCGCGTCCTCCCCCGCCACCGCCACCGCCGCCGCGACCGCCACGTCCTCCGCGGCCGCCCGCCACGCCGTCCGCTCCGGCCGTGTAGACCGTGAAGCTCTTGTCCTTCGGCTCGGAGCCGACGGAAGGAATTGAATCCGGCTGAAACGCCTCGCCGTGCGGTTCGTCGAGACGGATCGCCCAGTTCTGTCCGCGCCCGCCGGGCCGGTCCGAGTTGAAATACAGAAGCTTGCCGTCCTCGGACCAGCGCGGGTTCGAGCTCTCATAACCGGGCGAAGTCCAGCGCACCGGATCGCCGCCCGCGCTGTTCACCACCCAGATCTCCGAGTGCCGTTTGTTCTCCGCCTCGACTGAGGTCGTGACGGTGAACGCGATGCGTCTGCCGTCAGGAGACATCGCGGCGCCAGCGAGCTGGGTCACGCGGTGCCAGTCGTTCGGCTGAAACGCGCGTGGCGCGGCCTGTGCGCCGAGCGAGAGAGGTACGACAAGAAAGAACGTGGCGATCGCGCGTGATGCTCGCATGGCGCAGGTGCTCCGGTGGGTGGTTCTGATATCGGCCGACCGCGGAGAATGTAATCGCGTCGTCATGCAATGGACAGCAAAGTGCGCGGGTGCTAACCTGCCTTGCATCATGGAGACCGCTAGCGCACTCGCCCCTGGCGGCGTGGGAAACATCGGCCCCGGTCTCGACGTGCTGGGGATGGCGATCACCGGCCCCGGTGACCGGGTGATCGTGCGGCGCGCGGAGCACCGCGGCGTGACGATCGCCGACGCGGGCCACCCGGACATCCCGCGGGAGGCGCAGCGCAACGCCGCCGGGATCGCAGCGCTCGCCGTCCTCGATCTCGCCGGCGCAACGGACATCGGCATCACACTCACGCTCGAGAAACGCCTTCCGCTCTCCGGTGGGCAGGGCGGCAGCGCAGCATCCGCCGTCGCCGGCGCGGTGGCAGTGAACCGTCTGCTCGGCGGACCGCTGGACGCCAACGCGCTCTTCGCCTGCGCATTCAAGGCGGAGTTGCAGCTCTCGGGGCACCACGGCGACAACCTCGCGTCTGCGCTCTTCGGCGGCGTCGTCATCGTCCGCTCGCTCGACCCGGTCGACATCATCCAGCTTCCTGCGCCGGCCGCGCTGCGCGTCGTGCTCGCACATCCCGCCCAGCGACTGAACACGGCAGACGCGCGGCGCGTGCTGCCTTCGTTCATCGAGCGGAACGCGGCGCTGGCGCAGATGGCGAACGTCGCCGCGATGGTCGCCGCGTTCTCGAGCGGGGACATCGCGCTGCTCGGCCGTGCGCTGGATGACCAGATCGCGGAACCAGCGCGGGCGGTGCTGCTGCCGGGGTTCGTCGAGGCGAAGGCCGCGGCTCTGAGTGCAGGCGCGCTCGCGGGCTCGATCTCCGGCGCGGGGCCGACGAGTTTCTATATCACGGACAGTGATGCGACCGCCGGAAAGATCGCGAGCGCGGTGAAGGCGTCGTACTCTGGAATGGGAATCGCGTGTAATACCCGCGTGGCGCGCGTGGCCGCGCGCGGCGCACTGACACTGCCTGCGGATGCCACCGAAGCCTAGCGTACAACGCTGCGCCGGCTGCGGCGCAGAATCTCCTGAACTCTCCGGGGCCGCCGAGTGCGAGGCGTGCGGAGGATTGTTCGAGATCGTGCACGCGCCGCCGGACGTGCACGGCGCCGCACTCCTCGCGCGGTTCGCGGGGCGTTGCTGCACGCATCCCGCGAAGCTTGGCATCGAACAGAGCGGCGTGTGGCGATTCAAGGAGCTCGTGATGCCATCGGCAACCGATCTCGTGAGTCACCCCGAGGGAAACACGCCGCTGATCGCGCGCGGCGCGTTGCGGAGCTATGCCGGATGCGACTCCCTCTTGATCAAGCACGAGGGTCACAACCCGACGGGCAGCTTCAAGGATCGAGGGATGACCGTCGCGGTCACCCAGGCCAAGCGCATCGGCGCGCGCGCTGTTGCATGCGCGTCGACTGGAAATACGTCGGCGTCGCTGGCGTCGTACGCGGCACACGCGGGGATTCCGGCGCTGGTGTTCGTGCCGCGCGGGCAAATATCAATCGGCAAGCTCACGCAATCGCTCGCGTACGGCGCGCGTACGCTGATCGTCGATGGAGATTTCGACGACTGCCTGCGCCTGGCGCGAGAAGCATCGCGCGAGCTCGGCGTGTACCTCGTGAACTCGATCAATCCTTGGCGCGTGGAAGGCCAGAAAACGATCGTCTTCGAGATGCTCCAGCAGCTCGGCTGGGACGCGCCGGATTGGATCGCGCTCCCGGCGGGCAACCTGGGCAACACGTCGGCGTTCGGCAAAGCGCTGCGCGAAGCGTTCGAGCTGCGCTTGATCACGCGGATGCCGCGGCTGCTCGCGGTGCAAGCCGCCGGCGCCGCGCCGTTCGCTGCTGCGTTCGCGAAGAAGTTCTCAGTGCACGAGCCGGTGCACGCCGAAACACTTGCGACAGCGATCAAGATTGGCGACCCCGCGAGCTGGGACCGCGGCGTGCGCGCGATCACAGAGACGAACGGCTTTGTGGCGTCAGCAACGGACGATGAGATTCTCGACGCGAAGGCCGTGATCGACGCGAGCGGTGTGGGATGCGAGCCGGCGAGCGCGGCGAGCGTGGCGGGCGTGAAGCAGTTGCGCGCGCGCGGAGTGATCGGCGCGAGCGAGCGGGTGGTCGCTGTGCTCACCGGACATCTCATGAAGGATCCGGGAATCCTGCAGCGGTATCATCAGGAAACTGAACCGCCGCCGGCGCACGCGAACCGGCCGATCGAGATCGAGGCGAGCGTCGCGGCAGTGGCTCGCGTGCTCAACGGCGGGTAAACGGCGTCAACGCGAGCGGTCCCCCGTCCAGACCACGATAACGCCGCAGCCTTCAGACTCGTACTGCACCTCGTCAGGCATCGACTCCTTGGTTGGGTAGACTTCGATGCCGAGCAGGCGCCTGGGGTCGACCAGTTTGTCGAGGTCAACGAGATGGTCGTCCCGCGTCGCGTTGGGTGGATTGTCGGCGAACACGTGGTGGCAGCCGAGCGGTGGGCAGACATGCCCGTTGTCCACGACGACCGTCAGATAACACTCGTGTCCAAAATGGTGGGGCTCTGCCACCTGCACCGCATCGAGATAGGCGTCGATTGGGCGCCTGGCCGAGCCCGTCGCGCCGCGCACCCCCTTCGCGCTGCGAACGAGCGTAATGCCAAAGACGTGATTGAGCATGTCCGTCGTGGCTTTCGGATTGCGCTGCTCGATCATCTCAGGGCCAATGAACGTGGCATTCGGAGACATCCCCTGCATCTTCCTCAGCCATCGATCATAAAAGCCGCTCAACTCAAGATTCCGCAGGGCGGCGGAATCCGCCGGCGGCGCGTGCGGCACGGATCGCGACAAGGTGACCGTCAGCACGCCGCCCTTGTCCGGTGTCGTCACCGTACCGGACCATGGCTGATAGCCGATGCGCCGCACCGCGAGCGAGATCTTTTTGTGCGCGCCAGCGTGGAAGTTCAGTTCGCCCTGAGCGTCTGTGATTCCAGCTTCGTGGCCCGCCGCGACGACCCACGCGTACGCGATCGGCGTGCTGTCATCAGACACGACCCTCAGCTTCGCTGACTGTCCGGCCACAACCGTGCTCGCAAAACCTGAGCAGAGCGCGAGGCACACGATAATGCGACGAGCCGAGCCAGTCATTCTGGAGCCTCCGGTTGGAAGAACGGCATGCGCGCTTCCCGGCGGCGGGATTGTAACCGGCTACACCGCTATCCCATCATCGTTCCTGCGTACGGGCTACAGTCGCGCGGCAAAC
>JBOHTH010000019.1:0-2157 GCA_050733535.1 Gemmatimonadaceae bacterium
GGACGGGATCCCAGCTCCATTTGAGCTTGCCCGTCCTCGCGTCGAACGCACGCACTTCGCCGCTCGCGGCGTTCGTGCGACCGTTGTCGGCGACCGCGGATCCGCTGACGATCATGCCGTTGATCACCGCGGGCGGCGACGTGAGTTCGTATTCTTCGGCATATCCCGGCTCGTTCCGAAGGCCGCGCTTGAGCGAGATCATGCCGCGCTCGCCGAACCCGTGGCATACAGCACCGGTCCGCGCGTCGAGCGCGAAGATCCGCGCGTCCACGGTACCCACGTAAATGCGGCGGCGGCACGCGCTCCCCATCGGAGCGGCCGCATCGAGCCACGTCGACACACCGCGATTGGCCCAGTCGCCGAAATTCATTCCACGATCCGTGTGCGGATCGAACACCCACTTCTCTCGCCCTGTCTGCGGGTCAAGGGCAATCACGCGCGCAAACGGGGTCGACAGATACAAGGTGCCGTCAACCATGAGCGGTGTCGCTTCGAACTTCGCGGGCTGCCGCGTGTGTGTGGTGTCGCCCGTGCGATACGTCCACGCTACCTGCAATCCGCTCACATTCTCGCGCGTGATCTGCGCGAGCGGCGAATACCGGCTGCCGAGGGCGTCGTGACCGTAGGCGGCCCATTCGCCAGCGGCAGTCGTTTGGCCGCGAGCGGAGGGAAGTGCGGCGAACGTGAACACAAGTGTGAGGATCGTGGCGCGCAGTCGTGACGACGCGAACATGGCTGGCTCGGGTTCAAGATGCGGTCGAATCTATGAGGGGCCGCTCGCATATCCGAGGAGCGCGGGACGAGCGGCGCGGGACGGGGACAAACGGGACTGCCGAGGGACGGCCCGTTCAGTCCTTCAGGCCGAACCGGCGCTTGGCATCGGCGCGGTAGCGCCGGCTCCACCCGAGTTCGGAACCGTCGTGCAGCACGACCCGGTAATCTCCGTGCGACCACTCGTGCATGTCGCGCACGGCGTCGAGCCGTACGATCGTCGAGCGGCTGATGCGCAGGAATCGCGCAGGATCCAGGCGTTTCTCGAGCGACCCGATCGTCGCCCGCAGTCGGTGCTCGCCCTGCGCCGTGAAGATTCGGAGATAGTTCCGCTCCGATTCCACGCGATCGATCGCATTCGTGGCGACGAACGTGGCACGGCCATCAACGCTCACGAGGATCCGATGCAGCACGGTCGGCGGCAGCGCGCCCCGCGAAGCGTCAGCGCGCGGAGCCGGAAGTCGCTCGCGAGCGCGCTCCAGCATCCGGTCAAATCGTTCTGCCGTGAACGGCTTCAGCAGGTAGTCCACGGCTCCCGCGTCGTACGCTCGCAACGCGTGCTCGTCATCTGCCGTGACGAACACGATGTACGGCGATGGGTCCGCCGCGATGGCCTCGAGCACGCCGAAGCCGTCGAGACCGGGCATGCGGATGTCGAGGAACACGATGTCAGGCGTGCATCGCTTGATCATCGCGACGGCCTCGCGTCCCGTGCTCGCCTCGCCGACGATCTCGATGTCGTCAGCCAGCGCGAGTGCGCGGCGCAGTCTGGCGCGCGCCGGCGCCTCGTCGTCAGCGATCAGCGCCCGCATGAACCTGGGCCGGTTCCATCTGCGTTAGCAGCGGCACCGACCGCATGGGGAGGCGTATGTTGACGATGAACCGACTGCCGATGCCCCGTGCCTCGAAGCTGTGCGCCTCGCCGTACATCAATCGGAGTCGGTCGCGCGTCGTCGAAAGACCGGTACCAGGAGTTCGTCCAGTCGTCTCTGTCGGTGGCATTTCGTTTTCGACCGTGATATGGAGGTCATCGCGCATGCGTGCGATGCGAATCTTAATCGTACTCGCGTATTCCATGACCGAGCCGTGCCGTACCGCGTTCTCGACGAGCGGCTGGAGAAGCAACGCCGGCACCGCGAGTGCTTCCGTATCGGGTCCGACATCGAGGTCGAACGACACGCGCACGCCGAAGCGTGCATGCACGATCTCGAGGTACGACCGCAAGACGCCGAGTTCGTCGGCGAGGGCGATCTCCGGCTGCGTGCTCGTGCGGAGTGCGTGGCGCAGAAGTTCGCCGAGGTGGCCGATCATCGCGTCTGCGGCCGCGGGGTCGTCGTATACTGCGGATGCGATCGCGTTGAGGGCGTTGAAGAGGAAGTGCGGCTG
>JBOHTH010000020.1:0-5906 GCA_050733535.1 Gemmatimonadaceae bacterium
GCTCCTCTCACCTCGCTCCTCTCACCTCGCTCCTCTCACCTCGCTCCTTCCCATTCGCCCACGTAGTCTCTCGTCCCACACAAAAAATTTGTAAGGAACGATAGTGTGTACCTTCGAGTACGACACACGTCTACTCGTCAGGAGCTGCACATCATGCCGATCTGGAAGGAGCAGTCCTCTCCACCGAAGGAAACGGCCGTCGCATCGCCGGATCCCGCCGTGAAAAAAGAATTCGAAGCGCGCAACGATCATGTCGCTTCGTCCGTGCCCACGCCCGCTCCCGCTCCCGCGGCCGCACAGCATCGTCATCCGGATCGGGTCCCAAAAGAATCGCTCATCGCAGAAGAGCTGACCATCGAGGGAAAGATCGAGGGCACGGGTCACGTTCGCATCGCGGGCCGCTTCAAAGGCGACGTGCACGTGAAGGGAAATCTCGCGATCGAAGCGGGCGCGACGCTCACCGGCGGCGTGCGCGCGAACACGGTCACGATCGGCGGCCAGGTCGATGGAAACATCGACGGCGCCACGCGCGTGGAGCTGCTCGAGACTGGAATCCTGAACGGCGATCTCAGCGCCGACTCCCTCACCGTCGCCGCCGGGTCGCGGATGCGCGGCAAAGTGGAATTCGGATGGGACAAGAGCGAACGTCAGGCGCGAAGTTCAGATCGCAATTCGGATCGCAATTCGGTCGCGCCAAAGTACAAAACGGAAAGCATCGCTGAAGTATGAGTCCGGTGCGGCAGGGCGCACCGGGGGCCACGCGAGTGTGTCCGCACTGCCGGCAGGTCATCCTCGAGAGCGCGAGCGTCTGCCCGGCCTGCCGGCATCACCTCCGATTCAACCCGGGTGAGAAAGAGCGCACGCCCGCCACATTCTCGCCGCTGCGCGTGGCGGGAACGATCCGGCATCCGCGTGACGGCGAAGCGTGGGAATACTCCGTCGTCGTGACGGTGCACGACGACAACGGCGCCGAGGTCACGCGGCACGTCGCAGGTGTGGGGGTGCTGCGCGCCATGGAGCGCCGGTCGTTTTCGGTCAGCGTGGAGATCTTCGCTCCGGACCTCGAATAGTCTGTTGTCTCTCATCTGCTATTCTTGCATCAGACAGCTCGGCTGGTCCGAAACAGCGGCTCTCTGATGCAAGACTGACAGATGAAAGATGACCGAATCTGACGGGGCGGTGCCGTTGGCTGTCCCACAGCGCTCCATGACATTATTATGACGGTGCTCCCATCAACCCTGCCCCGTCATGAACCGCCTCGCTTTCTCTCTCGTCGCCGTCAGCGCCCTCGCCGGCACTCCGCACCGCGCGGTCGCCCAAGCCAGCTCGCCGCCAGAACGCGTTGTCGCCGTCTCCAAGCAGATCAACGAGTTCATGTACGCCATCGGCGCGCAGGGCGTACTCGTCGGACGCGACCTCACCTCCGTCTACCCGCCGGCGATCCTCAAGCTCACCTCGGTGGGATACCACCGCGCGCTCAACGCCGAAGGGATCATCTCGCTGCGCCCAACACTCTTTCTTACGGACGGCAACTTCGGCCCCGCCGAAGTCGCCGCACAACTCGAGAAGGTCGGGATCCCGATCCTCACGATCCGCCCGGGCGAAACCGTCGACAGCGCCGCCGACCTCCTCGTGACGCTCGGCAAGCGTTTTCACCGCGAGCACGCGGCCGACAGCGTCGCGGCGGCGATGAAGAAAAACATCGCCGCGGTGCTCAAGGACACCCTGCGCTGGGTCGGCAAGCCTCACCCGCGGGTGTTGATCATCCACTTCGGTCAGATCGCAAACAACTACCTCGCGCTCAAGCGCGGCAGCATCGGCGACCAGATGCTCCGCTGGGCCGGCGCCGAGAACGCCGTGGATTCGGCCGGAGGAATGCTTCGGTTGACACCGGAGATCATCGCGAAGACTGCGCCGGACATCATCGTCGCCACCGACGTCGGGTTCGATCGCTACGGCAGCGCCGAGAAATTCGCAACGATGCCGGGTGTGGATCTCACTCCCGCGGCGAAGAACCATCGCATCTATAGAATAGACGAGACCGACGTGATGTACTACGGACCGCGCACGCCGGAGGCGGTGAAGCGCCTGGAGGGATTCTTCCACCCGCCAGCAGGAAAGCGTTGACGCGCGCCGCGTGCTGAAGCGCCTCTCGTTCGCACAGAGCTATCTCCTGCTCGCCGTACTGCTCGCCGTCGCGATGCTCGCGTCGGCGGGCCTCGGCGCGTTCACCTTCACGCCGGCCGAAATGGTGCGCTACCTGCGCCAGGCCGCGGGATGGGCGCCGCCCGAGACCACGGACACACTCGCGCGAAACGTCTTTCTCCTCCTGCGCCTGCCGCGCGTGCTGCTCGCCGCACTCACCGGCGCCGTACTTGGCGTGTCGGGCACACTGATGCAGGGGTTGTTCCGCAATCCGATCGTGGAACCCGGACTCGCGGGCACATCCGCCGGCGCGGCATTCGGCGCGGCGCTCGTGTTCGTGCTCGGCGAGCGCACGACGCTGGCCTTCACCGCGCCGCTCGGGACGCTGGCCGTGCCGCTGTTCGCGTTCATCGGCGCGTTCGCCGCGACGATGCTCGTGTACCGCGCGTCGACATCCTTCGGCAAGGTCAACGTCTTCACCCTGCTCCTCGCGGGGATCGCAGTGAACGCGGTGTGCACGGCCGGCACCGGCTTCCTCTCGTACATCGCGCGCGACCCACAGGCGCGGAACATCACATTCTGGAACCTTGGCACGTTCACGACGGCCAACTGGAAAGGGACGATCGTCGTCGGCGTGTTTTTCGTCGTCTGTTTCGCCGCGTCGCTCCGCCACGGCAAGTCGCTCAACGCGCTGATGCTCGGCGAAGACGAGGCCGCGTCGCTCGGAATCGACCCGGCGAAACTGATCCTCCGTCTCATCATCCTCAACACCGTGATGGTCGCGGTGGATACGGCCATGGTCGGGGTGATCGCGTTCATCGGCCTCGTGGTTCCGCACATCCTGCGCATGATGCGGTCCGCGGACTACACGTTCCTCCTGCCGGCGTCCGCGCTGCTCGGCGCGCTGCTGATGGAAGTGATAGACATCGTGGCGCGCTTTGTGATCTCACCAGCCGAGCTGCCGATCGGGATCATCACGGCGGTGGTCGGCGCGCCGGTATTTCTCTGGATCCTGCTGCGCCAGCACCGCGGAGGAAACGCGGCGTTCTATGGTTGAGATCCGCAACGTGCAATACCGTGCGGGCGCCACGCAGATCCTGCACGACGTGAGCCTCACGTTCCGTCCGGAGCGCTTCAACGTGATCCTGGGGCCAAACGGTGCCGGCAAATCGACGCTGCTCAAGCTCGCGACCGGCTTGCTCAAACCGACGGGCGGCGAGGTGCTCTACGGTGGCCGCAACGTGCGTGAGATCGACGTGAACGAACTCGCCCGGCGGCGCGCCGTGCTCTCGCAGCATGTCGAGCTCGCCTTTCCGCTCGCGGTCGAGGACGTCGTCCTCATGGGGCGGTATCCCCACTACGCGAGCGTCCCGCGCGCGCGTGACCGCGAAATCGTCGAGGAGGCGTTGGATCTGGTCGAGATGGGCCCGATGCGCCGGCGGTCGTATCCAACGCTCTCCGGCGGCGAGCAGCAGAAAGTTCAGCTCGCGCGCGTGCTCGCGCAGATCTGGAATGACCCGGAGTCACGCGAGGAGAAATACCTCTTTCTCGACGAGCCGACGTCGAACCTCGACGTGTACTATGAATTGCACTTGCTCGACATCGCGCGCGACCTGCTGGGCACGAGCTGTACGGTGATCGCAATCCTGCACGATCTCAACGTCGCGCTGCGTTACGGCGACGCGTTCTTCGTGCTCGAACGCGGGGGCCTCGCGCAAGAGGCCGACTCTGCGGCCGGCATCTCCCGTGAGCTGATCGAGCGGGTGTTTCGCGTGCGGGCGCAGCGCACGGACGCCGCCGAAAACGGCGAAAGCTACTGGCGGTTCAGCTCCGCGCGCTGAGTCAGGTCAGTTCGGCTGGGACGCGAGCGCAATGGCGCGCTCCAGCTGTGCGTCGATGTTCACCTGGAGCTGGTGATTGGTGTTCTGCACCGGTACGTCCGGCGGAATCCCGATGTCCTCGAACGACGCACCGGTGAGCGTGTACTCAATCGACTCCGGGAGCTGGTACGTCCATCCGTTCTGCAGCTCGCGCGCGAACGGGCTGCCGGTTTCGCCCGCCGTGGTATCTCCAACGACGGTGGTTCGTGCGAGCGCATGCATCGAGAGCGCGAACAACTCGGCTGCGCTCACGGTGTTACGGCTGGTGAGCAGGTACACCGGGCCGGTGAACTGGAACGGACCCGCGGGGTGGACCTGTTGCTCGAGATAATTCGTGAAGTCGGTGTGCGCCGGCCCGTTGCGATACCGCACGTACGCGACGGTGACACGACTCTGCGCGAAGCGCGATGCCGCACCGATGGCGTTGTCCACCAGCCCGCCCTCGTTATTCCGCACGTCGATGATGATGGACTGCACACCGTTTAGCACGGAGAGCGCCGAATCAATTTCCGTGAGAAGCTGCGCGCCGTCGAACGTCGAGATCTCGATGTAACCGATGTTGGTTGCTATGGTCCCGCACGACACGCCGCCGGAGAAGTCTGCTCTCGGCGTGACGTACCTGCCGTACGTGATCGTCGGTGCCTCGATGTTGCCGTGCACCGTCGTTCCCGTGGAAGCCCCGCGGAACAACACGTGACCGTCGTGGAGATTGGAGAGCAGCCTGATGATGGTATTCTGCGCACCGGCCTGATTTGTCGCTTGCGCCGCCATCGGCCTGTAGACCGCGCGCAGTGAATCCCAGTTGATCCCCTTCACGATGAACAGCGAGTAGTGGAGATCGAAGTCGCTCCACACACGATCAAAGAGCGCGAGGGGACTGCTCGAGAGGTCGGGCCCGACCACGGCGCCGCACGCCGCGCACACGACGACGGCGGTAATCGCCAGAATGCGCCGGATCATGGGAGCGACCCGAACCGGCGAACAACGGCGACGGTGAGCGATTGGGTGAAGCGGCGCACGGGCTGCAGTTCGTCAAGTTCGACGGCGTCCACGCGATACGCCGCCGTGACACCATAGCGGCTATGCAGATTGAACTCGTACGACAGGACGCCGTCCGCCTGGTGGAACCGGGTCAGCGGCACAAAGTGAAACTGGACGAACTGGTTGGCATAGCGAACGTCGGCGTACGGGTGGTCGACCCATGCGAGCAGCGGGAGCGCGAGCGTCGCGGTGAAGAGACCATCGCCGAACGGCCGCGACCAGCGCGCGACCGGCGCGAGCGTGATGATCCCGAGATCGAACGTCTGTTCGGTGAGGTCGTCGCTGGCGTAAAAGTGGCGAGTGACGGTCAGCGTGGCACCGAGCTGCACGCCAAGCGCAAACACACCCGCGTGCCCGGAACTTCCGCGCAAACGCCAATCGGTGCCGGCCCCCAGCGCGTACGCGCCGAACTCTTCGTTGTGCTGACCGCTGACGCCCGACGCCAATGGCGTGACGGTTGCCGACGCGCCGTCCAGCGAGAAGTACCAGCGCCGTCCGGCGTGAGCCCGGACGTAGTCGATCCGCTCGGCCAGCCCTGTGCCCGCGAACGTGAGCGGAGAGTCGGCATCGTCGCGCCGGCTCTCATTGAACGCGCCAAGCGACACCGCGAGCGACTGCTGAAGGCCGGTGCCGGCGGTTTGTGCATGCGCCGGAATCCAGGCGCACGACAAAACCGCCGCGGTGAAAACCACCCGTGTTGCGCACGTTTGAAATCGCAGATGCTGTTTCCGATCGCATGGTGGGAGCTGTCCGTCGAATATTCATACCCCGAGAAACGCGGGCGATGTCACATTCGCGGGTCGCCATCCGCCGCCCCCACCGATGCGTGCTATTTCGTCG
>JBOHTH010000021.1:0-5756 GCA_050733535.1 Gemmatimonadaceae bacterium
GCGCTTGGCCAGCGAGAGGCGGGCGCACCTCCAATCGGTCGGCGAAAACCCGCGCTCCGGCCGGCACGGCAACCGCGCGCCAGTCACTCGTCGGCGGCAGTGCGACCGCGGTTGGATTCGCCGCCACCAGCCCGACCGCGAGCATCGCGCCCATCGCGACGATCCAGATGCCGCGAGTCGGGCGTCCGAACGCGCGCGCGAGCTGCTCGAGCAGCCAGGCGATCGCGCCAAACACGACGCCGGAGACCAGCGCGTACACCATCCAGACCGCCGTCATTTGCGCCTCCGGGAGCGAGGGGTCGTCTTGTGGGACAGCGACGGTGCCGGTTTCGTGCCGCGCCGTCCGCGCGGCGCCGACAGCCGGGCGTCGAGGAGTTCGTACAATCCCTTGAGCTCCGCCGCGGACAGCTGCTCGTCATCGACGAGGTGCGCGACGGCTTGAATTCGAGATCCGCGAAACAGCTTGTCGACGAGCCGCGACAGCGCGCTCTTTCGCACCGACTGCTCGGTAACAGCTGGTGCGTAGCGAAAAAGCCGTCCCTCTGCCGTGTGCCCCACGAATCCCTTACCTTCGAGATTCCGCAGGATCGTCAAGACGGTGTTATACGCCAGTGACGCGGGCAGCCGCGCCTGCACCTCGGCGACGGTGCCGGGACCTTCGCGCCAGAGCGCCGCCATGATATCGAGTTCGCGTTCGCCGAGTATTCCGTCCATTACGGCCTCAACTATCGTGTTAGTTCAAAAGGTGGTGAACCATGGCCGTGTTGTCAACTAATCAGATAGTTCAGAGCACCGAATGACCGACACTCCCGACGAAGATCCCGGCGCCAACCCATTCGACGAAGAGCTGCACGACGTCCGCCGCAGTTACGTCGGGCTCGCCTTTGCCGCGATCCTCGTCATCGCGCTCGTCTGGATCGTGAACGCCATCAAGGAGAGCAACCGGATCGTAGCGTGCGAAGCCTCCGGCCACCACGACTGTGTGCCGCTCGACACCTCCGTGCGCGGGCCGTCGCGGTAACCGGCGTGCCCGCGCGCGGCGCGGCCAACAGTTCGGCCCCGCGGTTCGCATACTATGACACAGCTGGTCACTCTCACGGAGGTTCGCCATGAAGCACTTCGCACGGTATGCCGCGCTCGCGGCGGTACTCACCGGTTCCGCGCTCGCCGCGCAGGAACCCGCCAGCGACGGCCCGTACAAAGTGCTCCAACGGGCGCGCGTCGGCGGTGAAGGCGGCACTGACTACATCTACGCGGATGTAACGGGCCGCCGCATCTACATCCCGCGCGGGCCGACACGAGCGGTGCCGGCGACGGATAGCACGCCCGCGCGCGACGCCATTCCCGGACGGCTCACCGCGTTCGACATGGCGACGCTCACGCTCGCCGGTGAGACGGTGAACACGGTCGGCATGGGCTCCGCAAACGGCGCTGCGGTGGATTCGAAGTCCGGCCATGTGTTCATCAGCAGCCACCCAGACGTCTCGATGTGGGACGCGAAGACGCTCAAGCTGATCAAGCAGATCCCGGCCGACTCTGGCTTCGCACCCGACGGCATCTACGCCGACGCGTACAACCATCGCGTCTATGTCTTCAGCCACCCGACGAAAAACACCACGGTCTTCGACGCCAAGGACGGCACGGTCCTCGGCAAAATCGACCTCGGTGGCGTGCCCGAGCAGGGCGTCGCCGACGGCAAGGGCACGCTCTATGTCGTGATGCAGGACGGCGAGGGCAGCGTCACAAAAGTCGACGTGAACACCATGAAGGCGACGGCGCATTTCCCGTTTGGCGACAAGGGCGGCTCGTGCAACGGCCTCGCGCTCGATGTGAAACACCACATTCTGTTCGCAGCCTGTGCCGCGTCGGGTGGACTCCAGCCGGCGCAGACGGCCCCGAACGGTCGCCAGATGCCGCAGCGCCAGCTCCCGAAGCCGATGATGGTCATCTTGAACGCCGACGACGGTCACATCATCACGACGCTCCCGCTCGCAGGGGGCTCGGACGGCGCCGTGTTCAATCCCGCGACGCAAGAAGCGTTCAGCTCGCACAGCAACGGTACGCTCACGATCGTCAAGGAAATGAGCCCGACCTCTTTTGAGGTCGAGCAGAATCTTCAAACGATGAACGGAGCGCGCACGCTCACGCTGGACACGAAGACGGGGCAGATCTTCGTGATGAGCGCCGAGCGCGGGCCGGCGCCGCCACCGCCTCCGGGCGGCGGCCGCGGGCGTGGCGGCGCGGTCGTGCCGGGGTCGTTCACGATCCTGCGGATCGGCAAGTAGCCGGTAAAGCCGGGCCCGCGCTGCGCCGCGGGCCCGCGCCGCACGCTACTGCAGCTGTTCGGTGAGGCTGATGGCGAGCTCTTTCAGGTGCGGAAGCGCGTCTGCGCTCTTGCCGGCGTTGTAGAGCGTCGAGCTCATCCTCGCGATTTCCGGATGACCGGGGTACATCCGCGACGCCGTCGCGAACACGTCGATGGCGTCCTGTTGACGCTGCACCGACAGCTCCGCGATGGCGAGGATCATCAGGTGCTGCTCGGTCGGAAACCGCGAGACGACGTTGCGGAGGTGCGGGATCGCCTGGTCGAATTTCCCCATCTTCATCAAGACGAGCGCGAGTGAGCGCTCGGCCGGCGCGTTGTCCGGATCGTTCGTGAGCGTGCGCACGAGGAGCGATTCGGCTTCGGCGTACCGCCATTGGGCGGCAATCACGGTCGCGAGCTGCGCGCAGCCGAAGTGGCAGGTTGAATCGCGCGCGATGGCCTGGCGGAACGCCGCTTCGGCCTCGGCGAAGTGCGGCGGACCTTCGTGATAGAGCGCCATGCCGAGGTTGTCCCAGGCACGCGGATTATCGGGCACTTTGTGCACCGCGTCGCGCCAAAGCAGCTCGGTGGTCGAGTACGTGTGGCTGCGCTGGGCCGTCGTCAGCGCGAGCGCCGCGGCGATCCCGCCGAAACCCAGCCAGAGTTGCCGCTGCGACATCGCCGGCACGAACGTTCGCCTCGACCATTCGGCGCCGACGACCAGCAGCACGAGCACCGACGCGAGCGCGAGGTAGATCCGGCGCTCGGCGATGAGCTCGCCCGGGATCGGGACGATGCTCGACGACGGCGCGAGGAGGAGAAAAAACCAGGCGCCGAGAAACGCGAACCACCCGAGGCGCGGCAGGCGCCGCCACGCGAAGAGCACGGCCGCGGCGAACGCCGTGAGCACAATCGCGCCAGGTACGCCGCGCATGCCGCCGACCACCTGCTGCGGATAGTCAATGCTCAGCGCATTGGGCCAGACGACGAGCAGCAGGTAGTGCAGGACGGCCCAGCATTGCGTGTACAGGTACCCGTACCACGTGACGCCATGGCCAAACCCGGCGGAACTGCCGCGGCCGCCGAACGAAAAGAGCGCGTACGACGCAACCGAGGCGGTGGCGAGGACTGCGTAGAACCGACTGCGTCCGTTTGGCGCGGAGCGAAGTTCGCTCCACGAGTCGAGGCGGAACGCGCGATCGTAGAGCATGATCGCGAGCGGCGCGGTGATTGCGATCTCCTTGCTGCCGACGCCGAGGATGCACGCGAGCACCGCGGCGCCGTACCATCGCACGCGCGACGCGTCGTCCGCCTCCCAGGCGCGGAGCGAGCAATACAGCGCGAGCACGTAGAACAGCGACGCGAGCGCCTCGGTGCGCTGCACGATGTAGTTGATGACTTCGCTCTGAATCGGATGGAGGAGCCAGAGCGCGCAGACCATCCCCGCGAGTGAATCGGCGAGCGGTTTCCAGTCCTCGGCGACGGACCGTTCGCGGAATGCTCGCCGCAGCACGCCAAAGAGGAGTGCGCCGGTGCAGAGGTGGAAGAGAAGATTGAACAGCCGGTAACCGATCGCCTTATGCGTTCCGTTGGGATCGGCGCGCTGGTCCACGCCGAGTGCCGCGTTGACGGCGTAGTTGATCGCGAGCGTGACGTTGACGACCGGCCGTCCGGAGACGGGGAGATTGGGCGGCGGCGTGAACGCAGAGTTGGGCGGATCAAAGCTGCGGATGGACGGGTTGGCGGTGATGCCGAGCACGTCATCCATGACAAACGGCGCGGAGAGCGCGGGGACGTAGGCGAGCGTCGTGGCGGCAATGAGCGCGAGCGGGATCCAGCGCTTGATCCGGGGAAGGTTCACAATTCCGTTCTGGGCGGGGTTTCCAGCAAGGCGGAGTGCGGAAGAGGAGTGCTGAATGCGGCGCGTCGATCTGGGAGTTAGACACCAAGGCCGACGGATATGTTGCGGGTGCAACCGGCGCTGGCCGCGACCGCTGTGACACTTTTACGCCACGCGCGGCGCAATCGTTGTGGCTTGCTACGCGTTCGGAATGCAAGCACACTACAGAAACGCAGGCAGCCTCAGGAGGGACTCACTATGAATGTCGAGCGGCGCCTCCCCCGTTTCGCGCTCGAACTCGCCGCACTCGCCGCACTCGCCGCAGTCGCTGCAGTCGCAGGAACATCCATCGCGATCGCACAAGGTCGCGGGCCCTATCTCATGAGCGCGCATCCCATCGGCTCTCAATCCGTCGACCTGATCACGCCGTCGGAGATGAAGGGGATGCTCAATCGCATCGCGAGCGACTCGCGCGGCGTAATCTTGCCAATGTCTCTGGACCAGCGCGCACAGTACATCGTGAATGCGCGGCGCGAACCGAGCGAACCTGAGCGACACGCCGAGTGGGACGACATTCTGGTCGTGCAGAGTGGGTACGGTTTTGTGGACTACAGCGCGCGGATCAAGGGCGGCGCCAAGTACGGGCAGGGTGAGTGGCGCGGCGGCGTGCTCACACCGGCGCCGACATCGCTCGACCTCTCGCCCGGTGACATAGTGCGAATTCCGGCGGGCGTAGCGCACGTGATTCGCCCGCTCGGCGCGGCGCCGCTGGTGTATCTGGTGTTGAAGGAGCGGGCGCCGGGGAAAGCGCCGTAGAACGCTGGACGGCGCCGGTCAGCGGGCCCAGGCGGACAGCGTCGCTCTCCCCCAATCTTCGAGTTTCTGCGCATACGTGTCCGCATCGAACTCGCCGAGGTCGGCGATCGTCACCGCGTAATGCGTACCTGCGGGCGGCGCCGCGGGCAGTGGCGGCACATCCCACTCGGCGGGCGGCAGGTTCTGGCGTTCACGCATTGCCGCCGCGAGCTTCGCCCGGTTGTCGCCCTTCATCCATACTCGGTACAGCATGATCCAGCACGCGGCGAGCTGCGCCGCGGTCCGTCCGTCGGGATGTTGCAGCGCAAAGGTCGAGAACGCGAGGCCGTGCCGGCTGCCCCACGGCTGCACACGCGAATGGTCGAGCGCGAGGAGCTTGTCGAACTGCTCCTCGCAACTCTGCGATGGATCGGCGAATACCGCGCCGCACTGCGCGCATGATTTGCTCACGAACGGAGAATTACAATGTCCGCACGAAGTTGTCGATAGCCGCGGCCACCGCCGGATCGGTCGGGCCCGGGATAGTGAACATGTCCATCGGCGGCGTCCCCGGCGGAACAACCTTGTACATATGCGAAAGCCCCGGGAAGAACCGGTACGTCGTCGGCCGCGATCCGCGCGCCGCGCGCAGCGCCTCTGCGTGGTGCGCCGGCACACTGGTGTCCACCCCGCCCTGCACGATCAGCACGGGCTTCTCATACCCGGCGATCATCGCCACTGGATCGGTCGCGTCACAATCACGCATGTACTGCTGCGCGTCGGGGGGCATGCCTTCGATCGCGCTGAGCGCAGCGG
>JBOHTH010000022.1:0-6777 GCA_050733535.1 Gemmatimonadaceae bacterium
TCCCCGCGACGAATGGCCCCCAACTGACGAACGCTCGTCAGCAGTTCTTCGAATGCGGCAGCCTTCATTTGAATTCCTCCCGAACAACGCGCGCCAACGCGCGAAGCTGTGTAGGCGACAAGTCCCCCTGCTCGTTCTTCGCGTACCGGGCGCCCCACCGCAACTTGCGCAGTCCGGCCCCGCCGGGAATGAGCGGACCTTGATCGGGCCGAAGCGTCAGGGCGCTTTGAAGCGCGCGGTATTGTTCATCATCGAGGTGCCGGCGCAGGCTCGCGGTGAAGACCGGCGACTCGATGAAGCGCATTGGGAACTATACGCCATTGGCGTAGTTCGCGCAAGAGGTCGAGCAGAACCGATGCTTGGATATTGCGTAGCGCGCTCCCAAATCTCGATCGACCACATGATGGTCGCATCCGAGCGGGTTCGACGGAGCCCCGATTGACGCAGCAGTGCGTCCATTTCGCCGATGTCATCGCCGTGCCGGGCAATCCGCTCGCCGATATTTCGACGACGACCCATGTGGAGTTCGTGATGAAGGGCGGGGAGCGGGCGCCCCCCCCCCACTAGTGGAGATTCTACCAGAACGGTATAATGCTCTGGTAGAATGCCCACTAGAACAGACTCTCAACGCGATTCCCTCCTTATGGGGACGCTCGATCTTCTCGTGCTGCGCGTGCTGGCACTCGGCGCCCACCACGGTCACGGCATCGCCCTCGCGATTCAGAGCCGCTCCGGGCAGACGCTGCTTATCGATCACGGCTCGCTCTACCCCGCGCTCCAGCGGCTCGAGCAGCGCGCCTGGATCAAGGGCGACTGGGGCACCTCCGACAACAACCGGCGTGCGCGCTTCTACTCCCTCACAGCGCTCGGGCGCAAGCACCTCTCGATCGAGGCGAGCCGCTGGGATCGCCTCGTCGCCTCCATCGCTCGCGTGATGGGCCCAGACCCCACGCCGGAGAATCCGTGATGCTCGGCCGACGCTCGCAGGGTGACTTCGAGAACGAGATCCACGCGCATTTGCAGATGGAGGTCGATCGTCTCGTGGCGCAGGGGATGACGCCCGCCGACGCCGCGCGAACGGCGCGCCTCAATTTTGGCAATGTTGGCGTCGTCGAAGATCGCTTCTACCACGGGCAGCGGTTCGCTTGGCTGGACGATGCAGTGCGCGATCTCCGCTACGCCTGGCGCTCGCTGCTTCGCGCACCTGGGTTTGCCGTCGCCGCTGTGGGCACACTCGCGCTCGCGATGGGCGCGGTGGCCGGCATGTTCGACGTGGTCAACACGATTCTGCTCCGGCCGCTCCCCTTCCCGAGCCCGGATCGCCTCGTCTATCTCATGGGCAGCGCGCCGGGATCGGATCTGCAGGACCGCTTCGATCTCGGCGACGAGTTCTACGTGCACTACAAGGAGCGATCGCGCCTGCTGAACGGCGTCTTCGAGCTCACGACGGGGACGTCCACCTTTCGCGCCGGCGATCGCGTGGAGCGCATTCCCATGTCGTGGAACAGCGACGACATGTACGCCACGCTCGGTGCCACACCACAGGTTGGCCGTCTGCCGGTGGCCGCCGACGGCGACCGCACCGTGGTGATCAGCGACAAGCTCTGGAGCGACTGGTTCGGAAGAAACCCGTCCATTGTCGGCAAGTGGTTCTTCGTTGCCGACACGATGAAACAGATCATCGGGGTGATGCCGCCGGCGTTCCACTTCCCCGAAGACAAGACGATGCTCTGGGTCTCCGAGGAGATCCGGACGAGCCAGATCCGCCCGGGCTTCCTCGGGAAAGCGGTCGTGGCCCGCATGAAACCGGGCGTCACGCGCGAGCAGTTGACGACCGAGCTCACGAACCTCTCGAAGGAATTGCCTGCACGATTCGGCGGCTCCGCGTCGTACAGGCGGATCATCGACGAGTATCAGGCAGTCGTCGTACCGGTGCTCGACCGAAGCGTCGGGCCGACGCTCGAGCGATCCCTCTTCATCCTGCTGGGGGCTGTCGCCGTCGTGCTGCTCATCGCGTGCGCCAACGTGGCGAACCTCTTTCTGGTCCGCGCCGAATCGCGGCGCCGCGATCTGACCGTGCGGTGCGCCATCGGCGCTTCGCGCTTGCAACTGGTGCGGGTGCAGATGGCCGAAGCGGTCGTCGTCGCGCTCGCGGCCGGCGCCATCGCGATCCTCCTCGCGGCCATCACGCTGCCGCTGTTCGCGCGCGCCGCTCCCGCGGACATCCCGCGACTTGCCGAGGTCGGCCTCGATGCACCCACGCTCGCGGCCACCTTCGCGCTCGTGGTGCTCGTTGCCCTGGCCTGCGGCGCGGCACCGGCGCTTCGCGCTTCTGCACCCGACCTCGCGGGACTACGCGCAGGCGGCCGCAGCTCGACAGGACCCCAGCGATGGGGACGCGATCTGCTCGTGGTGGGCCAGACAGCGCTCGCCCTGGTGCTGCTGATCGGGTCCGCGCTCCTCATGGAGAGCTTTCAACGGCTCCGGCACGTGAATGCGGGATACGACACGCGAGACGTATACACATTCCAGTTCGCTCCCGTTCAGCCGTCGCTCCATGATGGGCCGTCGTTCGGCCGGATGCATCTGGACGTCATGAATCGCCTCCGCGCGCTGCCCGGCGTGGCCGCCGTGGGCATCGTGAACAACATCCCGCTCGACGAGAACACGAGTCCCATGCGCATTCGTTCGGACAACATGGCGGCCGGGGCGGAGCCGCCCAGCCTCAACGTCACCTTCGCCGGCGGTGACTACTTCCGCGCCATGCGCATTCCTCTGTTGCAGGGTCGGCCGTTCACCGATCAGGAAGCCGTCACGCCCAACAACAGCGTCATCGTCAGCCGCTCGGTGGCTGAGCGCTTCTGGCCCGGCATCAGCGCGCTGGGACGCCACGTTCGTCCGAGCTTCGGAAATCAGGACACGCTCTCGTTCACCGTCGTCGGCGTTGTTGGCGACGTCAAACAGACCGATTGGCGCGACCCGAGCCAGTCAACGCTCTACCTGCCGCTCACCGGGCCGACGCCGGGCCTGTGGTCCATGGGATCTCCCGCGTATGTCGTGAAGTCACCCCGAGCTGACATGCTCAAGGGTGCGGTGCGCGCGATCATCCACGACGTCGCGCCCGAGGCACCCGTCTACCGCGAATTCACTCTGAGTTTCCTGGAGCGGCGGTCGATGATTTCGCTTTCGTTCACCATGTTGACACTCGGAGTCGTCTCGGCCCTCGCGCTCCTGCTCGGTCTCGTGGGTCTCTACGGTGTACTCTCCTACGTCGTGGCGCAGCGCACCCGCGAAGTCGGCGTCCGTATGGCGCTCGGCGCGACGGCGGCAGCGGTCCGCCGGCAGGTGGTCGCCCAGGGCACGATGGTCGTCGTCGCGGGAGCGGTCACCGGCATCGCGGCGGCCCTCGCCTCCACGCGATTGCTGGCGACGCTGCTCTTTGATGTGCAGCCCGCCGATCCGATCATCTTCGCTCTCATGACAGCCGTGATGGTGACCATGGGAACGCTGGCGAGCTACTTACCCGCGCGACGCGCGAGCAAGGTCGACCCGATCGTCGCGCTGCGTAGCGACTGAAGAAAGTCGCTATTGGAGCGCGGACGGAGCCCGCGAGCATCTCCGGCGCGTTCGGCCCCGAACCTCAAATCTGCTCGAGGTCCTTGAGAGCATCAGTATAGCCCTGACGCCCAGCACCGTCGGAAATTCTGGCGAACAGCTGGAGTAACTCTTCGGGGCTGAGCTGCGGCGGCGGCGCCGGCCAGTGCTCGCCGGGAACGTAGCCGACGCGCACATATTCGCGGGCAAGCTGGTCGCGTTGTACTTGGGACCATTCCATACGGATCCTCCGAAAAGCCGGTCGCCTGCCTAACGCCCTAGCTAAGCTGCAAAGCGATCAGATAAAGTGCGCGCGCAGCGCGCACCATTCACCACCCGCTTTGTCAGCTTCAGCGTTCGTTAGGCAGGCCGCGCATAGAACTCGACGTCTCCGCAGGCGGGGCAGCGATATGCCGCACTCCCGGCACCTACTGCGCCAGCACGAAGCTGGCGTGGTCAAGCGCATCGGGCAGGTACCCGCGCTACGGTTCGAAGGAAGCGCGCGATGCGGCCGTCAAAAGCCTCGCGAGCGGATAGCCGGCAGTTAGGCGAGCATGCCCCATGCGCGTGCCGGAGCCGCGGCTATTCGCTCCGCAAGGCCACGATCGGATCCACCGATGTGGCGCGGCGAGCCGGAAAATAGGACGCGGCAAGTGCAATGAGCAGGAGCACCGCTGCCACGACCGTGAAGGTCTCGAAATCGGCGGCGCTCACCTCATACAGCAAACTCGACATCAGGCGCGCCAGTCCGAGCGCGACCAGAATGCCGATCACGATGCCGGCGACAGCGAGTCTCATGCCCTGGCCAATCACCATGCGAAACACGCCGGCCCTCGGCGCGCCTAACGCGATGCGAACGCCGATTTCGCGCGTTCGCTGCGCCACGGAATACGACACCACCCCGTAGATCCCGATCGCGCCGAGAACGAGCGCGAGCGCACTGAAGAGACCGAGCAGCACCAGCGTGACGCGACGGGCGGCGAGGGAATCGTTGACCAACTGATTCATCGAAGCCGTCGAGGCAATGGACTGGTTCGCATCGACCGCATGCACGGCAGCGCGCACCGCAGGCGCCAGCGCAGCCGGACCGATGCGCGATTTGACGACGACATCCATCCCGCTGCTGAGATTCTGCTGGAACGGCGCATACACCTCGAGGCGCGACACATTGGCCAGACCATACAACCTGGTGTCGGCAACCACGCCAACGATGGTGAGCCATTTCGGAGCGTCCGAGCCGGGATGTCCGAACATGAAGCGTTTGCCGATCGGGTCCTGGCCAGGGAAAAACTGCTTGGCAAGCCTGTCATTGATCATCGCCACCGAGGGCGCATGTTCGTTGTCGGATTCGGCGAAGCTGCGCCCGCGCAGCAACGTGATGCCAAGCGTCTGCAAATATCCCGGGCTGACGACATGCACATCGGGGTGCGGATAATGCCCCGGCAGCGGTTGCGACATCCCGTCGATCGTGACGTCGGCGCGGTCGTGATTCCCGGTCATCGGTGTATTCGTGGACACGGCTGCACCGTCGACGCCGGGCAGCGCGCGCACGCGGCGCAGCACCTGCTCCCAGAAATTCCTAACGGCCGGACCTTTGGAGTACTGATCGGGACGCAACGAGATCGTCATGGTCAGCACATGATTCGGCCGGAAACCAGGGTCGACCTGCAGCAGGCGATAGAGGCTCTTCACCATGAGGCCCGCGCCGACCAGGAGGACCAACGCCAGCGCCGCTTCGGAAATCGCGAGCGCGCCCCGGACCCGACGATGGCTGGCCGCGCTCGATGTGCGGCTGCCCTCCTTGATCACCGACTGCACATCGGTGCGCATCGAGTGCAGGGCCGGCGTGATGCCAAAGACGAGCGCTGCCAACAGCACGATGGCGGCGGCGAACAGAAGCACCGGAATGTTCAGGCCCACGACGCCGCCGGGCAGCAAGTCCGAGGGAATCAGGTGTCCCAGCCCGCGAACACCGCCTAACGCAACGCCGAGGCCGAGCAGTCCACCGCACAGCGACAGGACCGCACTTTCCGTGAGCATCTGCACCACGATGCGGGACGTGCTCGCACCCAAGGCCATGCGAAGCGCCATCTCTCTGGTGCGTCCTGTCCAGCGCACGAGAAAGAGGTTGGCCACGTTCGCGCAGGCGATCAGCAGCACGAGAATGACCGCGCCAAAGAGCACCAGCAATGCCGGCCGCGTCTGGCCGACGAGCGTATCGCGAATCGGCTGCAGCGCCACCCCGGTGCCGTCATTCACGACGGGAAATTCTTTCGCGAGCCGCGCCGCAATCCCTTCCATTTCGGCTGTCGCGCGCTTGCCGGTGACACCCGGTGCGAGCCGTCCGAGAACGATCATGTCGCCGCGGTCGCCGCGGTCGTTAGCCTCTTTCGGGTTATTCGCAATCCATATCCCGATCGGAATCAGGACATCGGCCTTGCTGGGTGCGAGAAAATCCGACGGCAGCACGCCAACGACCGTGAAGTCATGTCCATCGAGCGTGATCGTTAGGCCGAGAACTCCAGGACTGCCGGCAAAGCGGCGCTGCCACAAGGAATAGCCGAGTAGAACAACCGGGGCTGTGCCCGGCTCTTCTTCCGATGCGACAAAGTCACGCCCGATGACCGGGCGGATGCCCATCGTCGCCAGCAGGTTAGGCGAGACGGCGAGGCCGCGAATCGATTGCGGTTCGGTTACGCCGGACAGATTGAAGCCGACGTCCTCGAGCACGGCCATTTCGGCGACGGTGCGGCTCTGGGCTCGCCAGTCGAGGAAATTCGGATACGACACGCCGACCAGGCCGACGTTAGGCGCGGTTTCGTTCATGACCACCAGCCGCGCTGCGTCTCGATACGGAAGCGGCTGCAGGAGCACGGAGTACACGACGGAAAACACGGCCGTGTTGGCGCCGATGCCCAGTGCCAGCGTTAGCACCGCGACCGCCGTGAAGCCGGAGGCTTTTCGCAGCTGCCGCAGGGCGAAGCGAACGTCCTGCTGCAGATATTCGAGGACCGGCAGGCTCCGTTCCTCGTAGTACTGTTCTCGCACCGCCTCGCGGGATCCGAGTTTGAGCAGCGCCTGGCGGCGTGCTTCTTCGGGCGACATGCCTAACCGAACATTTTCGTCGGCCTGGAGCGCGACGTGGTGCGCGAGCTCTTCGCGCAGGCGCTCGTCGCCCGATCC
>JBOHTH010000023.1:0-2213 GCA_050733535.1 Gemmatimonadaceae bacterium
GATTTGGAAAAGTCGGCAGCGCATCTTGCGTGGCCGGAGACCATCCAGTTGGAGGCGTCGCTGAACGGCATGCGAATCGCGCTCGAGCCCGGATTGGGACCAACCCTCGGTCCCTTGAGCGGACGATTGTCTGGAGAAGCCACCAAGATGGGTCCAAACAATCCACGCGTGCTCCTGCTTCAGGCGTACGCGGCCCAAATCACGCCAGAGTCGATGGGCGGTGGCGCGGAGCGCGCCAAGACGCTCGTGACCAAGGCCCTCGCGGCATTTGGTACCGATCATCCCGGCCCGCTTGAGCCGGCATGGGGGCGTGAACAGGCAGAGGCGTTGCAACAGCGCCTCGCGGGCAACGGAGGGCGTCCCCCACAGTGATCTCGCGCGCCGACCGACCGTCAATGGCGTCCAGTGTTCGCGGCGTGTGGCCGCGAGCACTGGCGCTATGCGTCATCGGCTGGCTGTCGATCGGTGGCATCTATGCGGCGCTGATCTATTCGCAGTCGCTCGGAGCGATTGGAGCTGCCCTGTCCATTCGCGTCGGACTCGAGGACACGCCGGTGCCCTCGGCGCTGGGACTCGGCGTGTGGTTCATGACCGGGCGCAACGCGTGGCCCGAGACGCGGATCGAGCGACTCTTCACGCTTCACGTCGGGTGCGCTCTCCTGTTTGGTGTGGTTTCTGCCGGCAGCTCGTTGCTTGCCACGTACGCAAGCGGACGCGGCAACATGCCGCTGGCGGTGCTCTATCGCGTCATCATGCCGTGGCAGCTCGCGATCGGCGTGCTCCTGTACAGTCTGATCGCGTGTGCGTCCTACGCCGTCCGCAGCGCGATGCACTCGCGAGATTTGCGCATTGTCGCGGAGCGCGCCGAGCGCCTTCGTGCGCAAGCGGACCTTGCCGCGATCCGCGCGCATATCAATCCGCACTTCCTGTTTAACACATTGCACACGGTCACCGAGCTGCTGCGCGAGGACCCGGCGCAAGCGGCGGAAGCACTCGAACACCTCTCGGATCTCTTTCGCTATACGCTTGATCTCGACCGCGAGCGCGTCGAGCTTGTATCGCTCGAGGACGAGTGGAAATTCACGAGCAGCTACCTCTGGCTCGAGCGCAATCGCATGGGGCGGCGGTTGCAGATCGACGCGGAGCTCGACGACGACGCGTTGGCGTGCGCCGTGCCTCCGTTCACCCTGCAGCCTCTGATTGAAAACGCGGTGCGTCATGGTCTCAGTCCGAAGCCCGCGGGCGGCACGCTTGTCGTGCGGGCGCATGAGCGCAACGGCGTCCTCTCGCTGCATGTTCGCGATGACGGTATGGGCGCACACGCGGACACCGTGACGAACAGCGCTGGCCTCGGCGTCCGATCCGTTCGCCAACGTTTGGAAGCACGGTACGCCGAGCGCGCAGTGCTCGAGGTGACCGGCGCGCCGAATCAGGGGCTGGCCGTGACGATCTCAATGCCCGCCGAGGAGATGCCGTGATTGCTCCGCCGGTGCGCGCGTTGATCGTGGATGATGAACCCCTCGCCCGCCGAGCGCTGCGCTCGCTCGTCGGCCAGGTGCCATGGATCGCATGTGTCGGCGAGGCCGAGGACGGACCAACCGCAATAGCACGCATCGAGGAACTCGAACCCGAGATGGTTTTTCTCGATGTCCAGATGCCGGGCGCGAGCGGGTTGGACGTGCTAACACAACTTGACCGCGAGATGGTCGTGATTTTCACGACTGCTTTCGACTCATACGCCGTCACGGCCTTTGAGTACGGTGCGATCGACTACCTGCGAAAGCCATTTGGCCTCCCGCGTTTTACCAGAGCGGTTGAGCGCGCATTGCCTCAGCTCGAGGCCATGCGGCAACGCGCGCGGCGCGACGCACCGGGCGCCACGAGTCATGCGGGTGAGAACTCTCTACGCGAACGCCTTTCGTTCACGCGTGAGCTTGAACAACCGCTTCAACGTCTCTTTGTTCGCGACCGGGGTGTGGCCGTACCCATCAACGTGTCCGATGTGACGCGTTTCGAAGGCGACGGTGACTTCGTCGCAGTGCACGTTGGCCGGCGCCGCTACCTCGTATATGTGAACCTCGGTACGATCGCGGCGCAGCTGGACCCAACGCGATTCGTTCGGGTACATCGATCCCACGTGATCAATCTCGACGCGATTGTCGCGGTGGCTGCCTTCGATGCCAATCGGCTAGAGGTACGCACCGCGGACGGTA
>JBOHTH010000024.1:0-3104 GCA_050733535.1 Gemmatimonadaceae bacterium
GCCAGCGCGTGCACCGCACGCGCCTGCTCGACACCTTCTGGCCCGACACACCCGACGAGTCGCGTCGCCACGCGCTTCGCCAGTTGCTCTACCGCTTGCGGCGCGATGGCTTCCCGCTGTCTGTCGATGGCGACGAGCTGCTGGTCGAGGAGAGCCTCGTCGAATCGGATGTGCGCCGCGTACTGGAAGTGGGCTGGCCGGCCGAAGCGACCGGCGATGAGGTGAGGTGCGCCGTCGGTTTCCTGGCCGGCTACGATCCGCTGATGCCCGAGCTGTATCGGGAATGGCTCGACGAACTCCGGTCGCGAGTGCGCGCACAGTATCGCCGAGCGGTATTGAGGCAGATCGACGCGGCTCGGCGCGACGGGCGGTGGGCGGAGGTCGACGAATGGGCGCGCCGGTGCCTGGACGCCGACCCGCTGAACGAAGAGGCGACGCTGGCGCACGCCGAGGCCGTCGCGATGAGCGGATCGAAAGCGCAAGCGCTGCAGATTATCGACCGGTATCTCGACGACCTCGGCGATCGCAATCGCGTGATTGGGCTGCCGGCGAAAGTGTTGCGGCGGCGCGTGAGCGAGAACGCGCCCGACCGCCCGCGAGGGGAGCGCGAAAAGATTCGCTTGATTGGGCGCGAGCGCGAAGTCGCGAGGCTGAACGATCTGCTGGGCGAGACGCTGAAGGGGCACTCCGCGACACTGTTTATTGTGGGAGCGGCCGGGATCGGCAAGAGCCGTCTTGCCCTGGAACTCGTGGCCACCGCCGGCATGCGCGGCTGGCGCAGCTGCTCCGCGCAACTGCAAGCCAGCGATGCACAGCGACCGCTCGGCGTTTTCGTCGACCTGTTCACGGCGCTGCTGCAACTGCCCGGCGCGCTGGGCTGTTCGCCGGCGTCGCTCGCGCAGCTCAAGCTGCTGACCGAGCACGACGTGCCGCGCGATGACGAATCACAGCGGTCACAGGAGGCGGAGGCCGTGCAGGACCGCCTGCGCCGGGCTGCGGGCGATTTGCTTGAATCAGTCGTGTCGGAGGGACCGCTGGTGCTGGTGATCGACGACGTGCACTGGTGCGACGATGCGTCGATCCGGTTGCTCAGCCACCTGGTCGCGCACAGCGTGGCGCTGCCGGTGCTGTGGGCGCTGACGGCGCGGGATGCGGGTAAGCACGAGACCGTGCGTGAGGCACTTGCCAGTGTCACCCCCGAGACGATGCGCCTCGCTCCGCTCAGCCCCGAACGTGCGAACGAGCTGTTCGGCACCTTGCTGAGTCATCCCGGGCAATCCGCACCGGAAGTGTCCGCGGAGCTGACCGCGGCGGTCACCGGCGGCAACCCCTTGTTCGTGCTGGAGCTGGCGAGGCACGTGCGAGAGACCGGACAGGCGTCTTCGCTGCCGCAGTCGTTGCGAGGGTTGATTCGCGATCGAGCAGCGCGATTGACGCCGATCGCACAGCATGTGCTTCATACGTGCGCGGTGCTGGGCCGCTATTCCTCGGTGCCGCGGGTGGCGGGCGTGCTGGAGATCAGCACGGCGGACCTGCTGGCGAGCATCCGGGAATTGGACGCGCTGGGAATTGTTGGTGCGCATCGCGAGGCGGAGGCGTTGTCGCTTCACGACCTGTGGCGAGAAGAACTGCTGCACGGACTGCTGCCGGCGGCGCAGAAGTTGCTGCATCACCGATCCGGGTTGGTGCTCGAGGCGGAGAGTCGCATCTCGAGATCTCCGTCAACGGTTTGGGAGGCGGCGCGCCACCTGCTTGCGAGCGGGTCGGAGAGCCGGGCGTTGAGCTTGCTGGAGGAATCGGCGCAGCATCAGCTGGACAATGGGCTGCCGGCGGCGGCCGCGCAGACGTTTGAGCTGGCGGTGGAGGCGGCGACTGCGGACCCGGATCGGTTGCGAGTAATGTCCGGGCGAATCGCCGCCTTGCGACGAGCAGCCGACTGGGAACGGTTGTCCTCGGCGATTGGTCCTGCAATCCAACTCGCCGAACGGAACGCGCTCACACCGAGTCGTCACTCGGATTTTGAATTGTTGCAAACCGAGGCCATGTGGCGAACTGAGTCAGACGTGCACAAAAGCTTCGAGCATTCGCTTGCGTGCGCGCTGGATGAGTCCGCCTCTCCCGCTCACCGGGCGCAAGCAGCGCTTCAGTCCGCGATTGTTGCGGACAACTTGTGCGAGTTCGATGCGCTAGAGCAACTCAACGCGATGGCGTCGAACGCCACAGCACCGACGGCCGCGGTGCAGGTCTTCCTATTGTCAGTTCGGCTCATATACGAAGCGACGCAGGGACGCCTTGACGTCGCGAGCGATTGTGGAGCGGAACTCATTGCGCTTGAGCGCGCGGCGGGTTCGGTGCGGGGGTTGGCACGAGCGCTTTGCTTTTCATGCCACTCGCATCGGATGCTCGGAGAGTTCGACCGCGCGCTCGCTGCCGCAGGTGAAGCGCTCGAACTTGCGGAGCGCCACAAGCTTGTCGGCGAGGCCTCGAGCGCTGCGGATATTGTGCTTTCTGTCCACCTTCATACGGAAAACCTCGCCGCAGCAGGTCATTGGATAGCGCGGTCACATGGGCTGGCACAGCGGGTTGGAGCGCGTTACGCAGCGGCGGGATTGGCGTTCAATCAGGCCATTTATCACCTGATGGCGGACGATCCCGTTCGGGCGACCGAGTGCATCGCACCGTACGCCGAAAACCATTTCACGGATCCGGTTGTCCGGCAGCGAATGCTTACTCTTTCCATTCTTGCTCGCCTTTCCATCGCAAGTGACGACTTGTCGCGCCTGCGCGACCTGGCGCCGCTTCTCGATAACTCGCTCCGGCTCCGTCGCAGCACCGGACCGCACGACTTCCACGTCGGAAGCTATGCGCGTTCGTTGGCAGCGCTCGGCGGGGCCGCGGCGGCGGTTGAGTACGTGAAGTCCTTTGTGGAATTCAGCCGACGCGATCGAACGCATCCGTCAGCGGAATTGCAGACCTTCCTGCGCAGCTGACTATCGCGCTCGGCGGGAGCGCCGGAGGGTACCTACACCGCCATTGAATGCGCCAGCCGCGACGCTCGATCGGCCGCATTCGCCACCGAGCCGATCACAGCCACCGAGGCGTGA
>JBOHTH010000025.1:0-5161 GCA_050733535.1 Gemmatimonadaceae bacterium
GAGTAAAGTCGTGCCGCGTCGTGCCAAGTCCTTGCGGTGCCACGTCCCCGATGCTCCAATGGAACTGCAGCGCGTGCGTGCCTGCGCTGCCGGGCCGGGCGTCGCTGGTGAGCGCAATGCCCGTGGCATCGAACCAGCCGCGACTCGAGATATTCGTGTCCTCGAAGCCCTCGGACAACAGCGTGGTGCCCGCAGTTGCCGTGACAGTCACCGCTGATGTATCTGCCAGCGTACCACCCTGTTGCACGGCGATCACGCGGAAGGTGCCCGCGGTACTGCCCGCCGTGTACAACCCGGCACTGGTGATTGTGCCGCCGGTCGCCGTGTAGTTCACAGCGGGGGCGGTCGTTCCGCCGTCGCTCCATACGCCGCTGACCGAAAAGGACTGCGTGGCGCCAGTCTGCAGGCTCACCGTCGCTGGTGTCAGCGTCAAATGCGTCAGCGTCGGCGGCGGGGCAGCCGTGATGGTCACTCCCGAGGTGTCCGCCAGCGTACCGCCCTGCTGCACCGCGATCACGCGGAAGGTGCCCGCCGTGCTGCCCGCCGTGTACAGCCCGGCGCCCGTGATTGTGCCGCCGGTCGCCGTGTAGGTCACAGCTGGTGCGGTAGTTCCGCCGTCGCTCCATACGCCGCTCACTGAAAACGACTGAGTGCCGCCGATCTGCACGGTCGCCGTCGCTGGCGTCATGGTCATATGCGTCAGCGTCGGCGGTGGGGCAGCCGTGATGGTCACTACCGAGGTGTCCGCCAGCGAACCGCCCTGCTGCACGGCGATTACGCGGTAGGTGCCCGCGGTACTGCCTGCCGTGTATAAGCCGGCGCCCGCGATCGTCCCGCCGGTAGCCGTGTAGGTCACAGCGGGTGCGGTCGTTCCGCCGTCACTCCATATGCCGCTCACCGAAAAAGACTGCGTGCCGCCTATCTGCACGGTCGCCGTCGCTGGCGTCATGGTCATTTGCGTCAGCGTTGCTGCCGGGCCGTCCCCAGTGGTGGCGGCAGGTGCGCAGGCGGCGACCGTCGCGAGTGTCGCGAGTATCGCGGCACCCAGGGCCGTCGTGATTCGCTTGGCCAACGGGGAGAGGTGAGACACGGCGGGCTCCTGGGGTCCAGAGTGATGCCAGCGGCCCAAAAAACAAACGCCACCAGCCCGACAACGCAACGTCGGAATCGCTGGTGGCTCGGCCGGCATGGCGGCACTCCGCGTTAGCCCCGTCGCTCTGCGCCACCGCCTTTCAGCGGATTCGCTCTGAGCAGCAATTAATCTGACGAGTCGATTGGACGATCGGTAACCAAAGAGCCAGGGGGCGCTGGGTCGGCGACCCCGTGCGAGCGGGGAGATCGTCGGGCTGTCATGACCTCACCGCCGTACGATCGGCAACGTGATGTGCGACGCAAGCGCCGCAGACGCGTACACCCGCTGCGTGGCTTTCACGTAGTCGCTGGCCTTCGCGTCGTAAATGCTCGGCACGAACTTCTGTGGATTGCGATCGATTACGGGGAACCACGTCGACTGCACTTGCACCATGATGCGGTGCCCCTTGAGAAAGACGTGGTCGTGCTCGCGCAGCGGAATTGCCCATTCACCTGGAGTGTTCGGGACGAGCGGGTGCGGCGTTTCGAAGCTCCGGTTGAACCGACCGCGCCGGACCTCCATTGCGATCGGCAGCTCGTAGCCATTGAGCGATCTCGCATAGGCGCCGGGTTCGGGCCCGGCGTCCGGATTCCACTGATTGGGCTGTGCATTCTCCGGGTAGACGTCGATCAGCTTGACGACGAAATCGGCGTCCGTTCCGGAGGTCGAGGCGAACAGCGTGGCTGAGAGCTCGCCGGTCACGGTGATGTCGTGATCGAGCGGAGCGCTCGTGTACGTGAGCACGTCCGGCCGCCCGTCGACGAACCGTTGATCTGCCACTTCCCACCGGCGCCAATCGCCGGCTGGATACGTCGGCGAAATCGGACGTTGCCGGTAAGGCACGGGATTCGCCGGATCGGAGACGTACTCGCGATACGCGGGCGTGCTCGCTTCCGCCGGCCGGTCGAAGGAGAGCGTTCCGTCGGACCGGAAGTAGAGGTTCGTCGGCGTCGCATTATTCGGAGGCCAGGTGTCGTACGTCCGCCAGCTGTTCGAACCGGTCTCGAACATCATCGCGCGCCACGCAGGTTTGGTTCCCTTCCCGTGCAGATAGTAGCGAAAGAACGGCGCCTCGATGTTCTCGCGGAACTCGCGCGCCGTTGGGTGGCCGCCGAGCGGGATGATGCCGATGCTGTCGTTGACCGGCGTGTGCCATGAACCGTGGAACCACGGACCGGCAACCATGAGGTTCGTGTGATCGGGATCGCCCTTCTCGGCTTGATGAAAGATCTGCCACGGCCCCCAGGGGTCCTCCTGATCCCAGAACCCGGCGACGTTCAGGTTGGGAACCGTCGCCCCCTTGATCTGTGTGTACCAGGCCTCGCGCTTGTTGAACGCATCGTAATTCGGATGTGCCACAATTGCGTTCCACGCCGGAATCGAGCCATGGAGGTATTTGGTGTTGATGTTCGACAGTGGCCCGAGTCTCAGGTACCATGCGTACGAGTCGTAAGCGTCAAAATCGAAATGCGTGTTCTTGAACTTGTCGGCCTGCTCGTAGACGGCGTACTCGAACGAATAGCTTTCGCGCAACGCGCCATACCGGTGGTCATCGTCGTTCATCCATTGGTCCGCGGGTGAGGCTTGCTCGCTGACCGCCTTGAGCGCCGGATGCGGCATGAGCAGCGTCATCCCGGCGGTGAGCCCGTCATAAGACACGCCGTAGATGCCGACGCGTCCATTGTTGTTGGCGACATGCTTTACCAGCCAGTCGATCGTGTCGTAGGCATCGGTGGTCTCGTTCACGTTCGCAGGCGACTGGTTCGTGAGGTCGACCGCCGATGACAGCAGAAACGTACCCTCCGACTTGAACCGTCCGCGGAGGTTCTGGACGACGAAGATGTAGCCGTCGGCCATGAGCTCCTTGAGCGCAGGCGGGACAGACGTCGGAGACGCGCTCGGCACACCGTACGGCGTGCGCCGAAGGAGGATCGGCAACGGGCGGGCCTGGTTTACCGGGCGCTCGATGACGGTCTGCAGGCGCGCGCCGTCGCGCATCGGGATCATGACCTCTTCGAGCGTGAAGATCGCCCGGCCCGATTGCTGTGCGGCAAGGATCGCGATCGGGAAAGCAGCGAGGAGAGTTGCCGCGCCGAGCGCGAGTACGATGCGTGGTGTCACGCGGGTCATTGTGTTTCGCACCTCTGCCAGAAGTGGAGCCGAGAATACGGGAACTGCGCATGCCTCGCAAGCAAATGCCTCGACGAACGGCATCGAAAGCGGAGTTGCGGCGTCAGTGCGAATGATCGATTATGAGGTCACTATGCGCAGCATGAACGCAGGGAGCCGCGTCCTCCTCGTCTTGTTCGCCCTCGCCGCGTGCGACGGGCATGGTGCGACCGCACCGACTTCATCGAGCCAGACCGCGACGCCTCCGGTCACGCCGCCCACGGCCAGCGGACCCGCGCTGACAGGGCCAGAGCGCACGTTCCTGCTCGCTCGCGATCTGCTGTTCCCGACCGTGTATGATCCGCCTTCAGACGCTGTGCAAGTGGTGCTCTACGATAGTGGCGCGTTCCAGCTCACGGCTCCTCTCGTCGGAGTGAGTTACGAGGGTTCGTACATAGGGACGAACGGGTCGATCGTTTTCAAGGCGAGCGCGACAGCCTTCGGTGGCCCCTGGGATGCGACCGGTGCGTTGAGCGCGAACGGTGACTCCCTCACGATTCACTTCGACTTGCTAATGCAGTCGGCCGGTTGGGACGACGCCGTGTTCGCGCTGAGGCCTTGACCTGATACCCAACCTGGACCTCCCATGCGAATCGTCATCAACGGCATCGGCGTAGCCGGCGCAGCGCTCGGATATTGGCTGAGCAGGTCGGGCCACGATGTGCTGCTCGTCGAACAGGCACCGCAGCTTCGCACGGGCGGCTACATCATCGACTTCTGGGGACTCGGGTACGAAGTCGTAGAGCGCATGGGCCTGATCGGTGAAATCCGCAGGCTCGGCTACCAGGTGCGCGAGGTGCGCATCGTCAATAGATCCGGGCGAAAGCGCAGCGGCTTCAAGACCGACGTTTTCGACCGGACGACCGGTGGCCGATTCACCAGCGTCAGGCGCTCTGACCTGGCGGCGACGATGTTCCATGCGATCGAAGGAAAAGTCGAGACAATCTTCGGCGATTCCGTGGCGTCGGTCGAAGACACGGGCGACCGCGTGCGCGTTTCGTTCGACCACGCGGCGCCGCGAGAGGTCGATCTCGTCATTGGCGCCGACGGCCTGCACTCAAGAGTGCGCCGTCTTGTGTTCGGCGCAGACGCGGAGTTCGAGACGGCGCTCGACTACCACGTCGCCGCGTTCCAGGCGGAGGGCTATCGACCGCGGGACGAGCTCGTCTACATGAGTCACAGCCTGCCCGGCCGGCAGATCTCGCGCTTCTCGATGCGCAATGACGAAACGATGTTCCTCTTCGTATTTCGCGATGAATACATGACGGCCGACGAGGAGCCGAAATCGATTCTCCGCCGCGCCTTTGGCGGAGCCGGCTGGGAATGGCCGCAGATCGACGCGGCGCTCGAGCGTGCCACCGACATCTACTTCGATGGCGTGACCCAGATTCGAATGAATCGGTGGTCGAAGGGCCGGGTCGCGCTGATCGGCGACGCTGCCGCGTGCGTCTCGCTCATGGCGGGCGAAGGCACGGGACTGGCGATTGCAGAGGCGTATGTGCTCGCGGGCGAACTGCATGCGTGCGGCGGCGACTTTGCGACCGCCTTCACACGCTATGAGCAACGCCTCATGCCGTTTCTGCGACAGAAGCAACTGGGAGCGGCGAAATTCGCCGCCTCATTTGCACCGAAAACATCGTTCGGCCTGTTCGTGCGCGACCTGGTCACTCAGGTGATGCGCGTCCCGTTCGTCGCAGACTTTGCGGTTTCCCGCTTGTTGAAGGACGACATCACGCTCCCGGAGTACGCGCTGCCCAAGTGACGGATGCGGGAGGCGGGATTTTCCGGCGGAGCCGGGATGCGGGACTTTCCGGCTGATGCGAGAGGCGGGGTCGGGATGCGAGAGGCGGGACGCTCCTC
>JBOHTH010000026.1:0-1625 GCA_050733535.1 Gemmatimonadaceae bacterium
GCGGCGGGCGCGGCGGCGCGGGCGGCGGCGGGTTCGGCCCCGCAAGCGCGCCCGCTGCGCTCTACGCGGATTTCAAGAAGCCTGAAGATCGCATGCCGCGCGGGTACATCATTCCGGCCAACCAGCCGGACTTCCTCACGGCAGAAAAATTCCTGATCGCGCTGCAAAAAGTTGGGATCATCGTGGATCGCGCGAGCGCGCAGTTCACGGTGGCGGGCAAGACGTATCCGGCGGGCTCGTTCGTCGTGAAGACGGCGCAGGCCTACCGTCCGGATGTGCTCGACATGTTCGAGCCGCAGGACTACCCGAACGACTTCCCGTATCCGGGGGCACCGCCGACGCGACCGTACGACAACGCCGGGTGGACGCTCGCGCTGCAGATGGGCGTGCATTTCGACCGCATCCTCGACGGGTTCGACGGGCCATTCGTCAAGCTCGATCCGCTCAAGGATCGCATCAGCCCAACGGCGACAACGGTCGCGACGACGGGCGCCGGATGGACGCTCTCGCCGAAGGTCAACGATTCGTATCACGCGCTGGCCCGTCTGTGGTCAGCCGGCGCAGATGTGTATCGCCTGCAGCGTTCGGCGACGATCGGCGGCAAGTCGTATCCTGCCGGTACGATTTACATCCCGAAGAGCGCCAAGAGCACGCCGGTGGTCGACAAGTCGGCGAAGGACATCGGCGTCACCTTTGAGGCATCGGCGGACCTCGCGTCGTCCGGTGAGAAACTGCCGCCGCTGCGCATCGGCCTGTGGGACCGGTTTGGCGGGTCGATGCCGAGCGGGCAGATGCGGTGGCTGATGGAGCAGTACCAGCTGCCGTTCCGCGTTGTGTATCCAAAGGAGCTCGACGAGGGCAACCTGCGCTCGAAGTTTGACGTGCTGATTTTCCCGGAGAACTCGATCCCGGGCGTTGGCCCGGCACGCGGCGGACGCGGCGGCGGGGGCGGACGCGGCGGTCAGGACACGGCGTCGCTCGCGCCCGAGTACCGCGCGATGCTCGGGAACGTTTCGGCAGACAGGACGCTGCCGAAGCTGAAGGAGTTCCTGAATCAGGGCGGGCGCATCATCGCGATCGGGCCGTCATCGCTGAACATCGCGGAGCAGCTTGGGTTGCCTGTGTCGAACCATCTCGTCGAGCGTACGCCGACGGGCACTGCCGGCGCGCCGCTGCCGACGGAGAAATACTACGTGCCCGGTTCGCTGCTCGAAGTGACATACGACACGACGCTCGACGCGACGCGCGGCGAGGATGCACACGGGGTCGTGTTCTTCGACAACAGTCCGGTGATGCGGCTGGATCCGGATGCGGAAATGAAGGGCGTGAAGCCGATCGCGTGGTTCGAGAACGCCACGCCGTTGCGCAGCGGCTGGGCGTGGGGGCAGAACTATCTCGAGGGCGGCGTGGCGATGGCGGAGGCGAAGTACGGCCAGGGCACCGTGTACCTGTACGGCCCGGAGATCACGTTCCGCGCGCAGCCGGCGGCGACATTCAAGCTGCTGTTCAATGCGATTGTTGGGGGGAGCAAAGTAGACAATAGAATCGTTCCGTAAGGCATAAACTGCGAAAGCGAGTTGACGCGTTTCTTGTTGGTTGGTTAACTGACGTTACCTCTGTTAACC
>JBOHTH010000027.1:0-9270 GCA_050733535.1 Gemmatimonadaceae bacterium
GCCTATACCCTCCACGCCGGAAAAGTGCGTGACGAATCCGACGCGCCGCGGCCACCGCGCGGCGCGTATGAGTCCGAGCCGCCGGCCGACGACCGATCGCAGTCCATCGGCACCGACGACGACTCGCGCCGCGATTTCGCGCGTCGTGCCCCCGTCGCGCACCCGCACGCCGACGACGCGCCCACCGCGGTCGCGCAGCAGGTCCGTGACCGCGGCGCCCTCCGTCACGCGTGCGCCCACGGCGCGGGCGCGGTCGAGCAGGATCGAATCAAAGATTTCCCGTCGCACCCCGAGCGCCGCGTTGCGCTCGCCGCCGCAGCTGCGCGCCGCGTTGAACCGGCCCTCGAACGACTGCCCGTTCACAGCGTGAATGGTCATCGCCTCCAGGTCGGGCGCGCCGGACCGGATCAGGGCATCGAGCGCGCCCATCTCGGCGAGGATGCGCCGTGCCTGCGGGCTGAGAAACTCCGCGCACGCCTTCGGCCGCGGAAAGTGCGCGCGATCGAGCACCAGCACGTCGGCGCCGTTTCGTGCGAGGGCCCACGCCGTCGCCGCACCGGCCGGCCCGCCGCCGACGACGACCACGTCCGCGGCGTGCGGCATCAGCGGCCCGTCAGCGAACGCGCGAGCACGGCAATCGCCGCGCCCGCGACCGTGCCGCACAGGTTCACCGCGTCGTTCGACATCCACGGGATCCCGCGCGCGTGCCGCGTGCGGAAACCGCAGGTGTGAACGCGACGCTCCGTCCAGTGGCTGCAGCGCTCACAGAAGCGCTTCGACTGCAGCGTGGCCCCAATAACCGAGTCCACGAGACCGCCGCCGAACCCGCCCGCGGCGGCGGCCATTGCGAGCTGCTTATGGTGTTCGGGAATGGAGAACGCGCCGAGCAGCGCGATGAACAGCGCCCCTGCGATCGCTCCGCCGAATCCCGCCGCGGAAACGCCGCCCGACATTCCCGGCTGCACCGCCGCGCCCGTCGTGATCAGGCGCGGCGTCCCGCCGAACAGCGTGCCGATTTCCGTCGACCAGGTGTCCGACGATGCGGCGGCAAGCGCGCCGAGCGCCGCGAACGCCAGCCGTTCGCGCGCGCCACGCGCGGCGCCGAACGCGAGGAGCACGAACATGCCGCCGTTCGCGAGCACCTGCGCCGCGTTTCGCTCGGTCGTGCGGGGGAGCGATCCTTCGGTCAGCCGCATTTTGTCCGCACGGCGCCACTTCGTGAGCCCGACGGACGTCACGAAGAACGCGATCAGCGTCAGGGCCCACCACCAGCCGGCCGCCGTCGCGACGATCCCCGTGAAGAACGCGGCCCATTGTCCGGATTCGGAGAGCGTGCGCGTCTTCCGCGCGACGGCCGCGATGGCTCCCGCGACAACCGCGCCGGCGAGCGCGCGAATGACCATCGCCTGTTCTATCGTGGGCGCTCCCGATGGGGACCGGGAAAAGATACCACGAGTTGACAGTTTCAAAGTGCCGAGTTGTGGGTGGAAGTGTTGAGGATTGAACGGGCCTCGCCCGGCAACTGTACGCGCGCACACCCGCGGCTTAGTTTGGTCGCACCGTTGTTTCCTCCCCCGCTTCCCCATGACCGCCACCGTCGACCCACTTCTGCCGCTCAGCCTGCTCGAAGCGGTGCGCGCGGTTGATACGCCGAGCGGCGAACACGAGGCGGAGTTCGTACCCGAGTTGCGCAATAAACGTCTGGGCCTGAGCGATACGGTCTTCGCGCAGATCAAGCGTTACTCGGAGGCCGTGAAGCGCAAGCAGCGCTCGCCGTTCGATGAGGCTGCGGCGCTCGCCAAGCTCGTCGGCCGCCGGCCGGACGCCGACGACGTCTTTCGTGAGGGCGGCCGCATCCTCGCACGCCAGGCGTACCGCACAATTTCGCCGGTCACGCGAAAGCTCATGCTCGCGCTGCCGTCGCTGCTCTCGCGCCCGATTGCGCTCCGCCACGCGCGCCGCATCACGCGACGTTACACCGATGGCGCGATCCGCCGCGTGGGATCGACGATCCTGCTCGAGGTGACGCACTCCGTCACGCTCGATGCGGCACCCAAGTTAGGAGGGTGTACGTTTTACGAGTCCACGCTGAGGGAGCTGATGCAATTGCTCGTGGGCGGTGTGGGCGCGGTTGAGCATGTGCGCTGCTCGAGCCGTGGAGAGGGAGTGTGCGAGTGGCGGGCGGAGTGGCGACCGATCGGATACGTGCCGAAATAGTTCATCCGCCGCGCAAGCGGCACGGAGAGTTCGCGATGCTCACGCCGGAAACGCTCCCCGCGGTGCAGGCCGCGCTCGCTGAAGCTGATGTCGATGGATGGCTGCTTTACGACTGCCGCGGCATCAACCCGATCTCACAGGCGCTCATGCGCGCCGAAGGGCTCGCGTCGCGCCGCATGGTCGCGTGGATTCCGCGCAAGGGCACGCCCGTCGCGATCACCCACGCGATCGAGCCCGGATCATGGGCGCACTGGCCCTCGTCGTGGGACCGCCGGGTGTACGCGTCGTGGAAGTCGCTCGAGGCGGAGATCGCGGCGCTCGTGCGCGGCAAGACCGCCGCAATGGAATACTCGGCGGGCGACGCCGTCCCGGTCGTGGATCGCGTCCCCGCCGGCGTCATCGAGATGGTGCGCGCGGCGGGTGCCACGGTGGTGACGTCGGCCAATCTGGTGTCACGCTTCTTCGCCGTATGGACAGAAGCGCAGCTCGCCTCGCACCGCCGCGCGGCGGAGATCATCGCGCGCATCGCGAAAGACGCGTTTGCGCGCGCGGGCGCCGCCGTGAAGAGCGGCTCGGCACTCGCCGAGCACGAGCTGATGGCGTGGATCCAGCGCGAGTTCACGGCGAACAACCTCTCGACGGATCACGGACCGAATGTTTCGGCCACGGAGAACGCGGCAAATCCGCACTACGAGCCGTCGGCCGGGGCGCCGCGAGTTCTGCGTGCGGGCGATACCGTGCTGATTGATTTGTGGGCCGTGGAGCCCGGTGGGATCTACGCCGATCAGACGTGGATGGCGTCCATCGGCGCGCCGTCGCCGAAGGTACAACAGGTATGGAACGTCGTGCGCGACGCGCGCGATGCCGCGATCTCGCTGATCCGCGAACGGGTTGCCGCCGGCAAGGCCGTGCGTGGCGCTGAAGCCGACGACGCGGCGCGCGGGGTGGTCGATCGCGCCGGGTTCGGTGCGGCGTTCACCCACCGCACCGGTCATTCGATCGACGCGCGCGCGCTGCACGGGTCGGGGCCGAATCTCGACAATCTCGAGACGCGGGAGGAGCGCGTGCTGATTCCCGGTGTCGGTTTTTCGATCGAGCCCGGGGTGTACCTCGCCGGGGAGTTCGGCATACGCACAGAGGTGAATGCGTATATGGGAGAGCGTGAGCTGATCGTCACGCCGAACGAAATCCAACGCGAACTGATTGTCGTTTGAGCGCGAGCCGGCGCGCGTGACCGAACTCCGTCGCGAGCTCGGAGTTTTCTCCGCCTCACTGCTCGTGGTGGGCGGGATCATCGGCAGCGGAATCTTCTTCATTCCCGCCGTGACGGCGAGCGCGCTCCCCACGTCCGGCTGGATCCTCGCGGTCTGGACGCTCGGTGGTGTTGTGGCGCTGGCCGGCGCCCTGACGTACGCGGAACTCGGCGCGATGATGCCCGAGGCGGGCGGCGGATATGTCTACGTGCGCGAGGCGTTCGGCCGGCTCCCTGCGTTCCTGCTCGGCTGGATGACGCTCCTGATGATCGCGAGCGGGGCGATTGCCGCCGTGGCCATGGGATTCGCCGGATACCTCGAGCGCTTCGTGCCGATCGGCGCGGTTGGCGGGCGCCTCGGCGTGGCGGCCATCACGATCATCGCGCTCACCGTCACCAACTACCTGGGTGTGAGGCCTGGAGTGGTTACCGCGAATGTATTTACCATTTCGAAAATCGCCGCGCTCGGCGCGCTGATCGTGATCGGGCTCGTCGTCAATCCGGGCGCCGCGCCAGTCGTCGCTGCCCCAGCAGCGCCGCCGCTGGTAAACGGTGTCGCCGCGGCGTTTGTCGCCGTCTTGTTCACCATCGGCGGGTGGCAGCAAACGAACATGGTCGCCGGCGAGATCCGCGATCCGGGGCGCGCGCTGCCCAAGGCCCTCGCCGTAGGCATCGGCATCGTGATCGTCGTGTATCTCGGAGCGAACGTTGCCTATCTCAGGACGCTCGGGCGCGACGGGCTTGCAGTGAGCACGGCGGTTGCCGCGGATACGGCCGGCCGGCTGATCGGGCCGGCCGCTGCGACCGCGATCACCGTCGCCGCGATGCTGTCGATCTTCGGATTCGTGAATGTCGCGCTGCTGACAAACGCGCGCGTGCTGTACGCGCTCGGTCAGGACGGCGCATTTCTTCCGAGCGCGGGCAAAGTGCATCCACGGTTTGGTTCACCTCACGTCGCCTTGATGATGCTCGGTGGCTGGTCGCTGGTGCTGCTTGTCGCGACGCGCGGCGCCATCGACACGCTCGTGAACGGCGTAGTGTTCGCCGACTGGATCTTCTTCGGGCTCGGCGCGGCAAGCGTGTTCGTCCTGCGCCGCACGCGTCCTGACCTGCACCGGCCGTATCGCGTGCCCGGCTATCCGTGGCTGCCGGCGTTTTTCGTGCTTTCCGCCGTCGTCGGAATCGTGAGCGCGTACGTCTCGCAGCTGAAGATGTCGCTTGTCGGGACCGCGATGGTCGCGGCGGGCGTGGTGCTCTACAAGTGGCGGTCGGCCGCCATCGCGACGAACAGCAGCGCGAGGTAGAGCAGCGAGTAGCTGAACACCCACCACGCCGGCTTTTCCCAGGCACCGTCGCGCGCACGGCGAACTTTCCAGACGCCGATGATCAGCAGCGCGCCGAGCACGAGCGCCGAGGTGAGGTAGATGAGACCGAATACGCCGAAGCAGACCGGGAGGACCGTCAGCGCGACGAGCAGCAGCGTGTAATACCACATCTGGTCGATCGTCTCGTGGATTCCCCAGACGAGCGGCGCCATCGGCACGCCGGCGTTGCCATAGTCGCGCTGCTTGTTGAGCGCGAGCGCCCAGAAGTGCGGCGGGGTCCAGTAGAAGACAATCGCGAACAGGAAGATCGAGGCGAGGTCGATGCGGCCGGTGACGGCGGCCCAGCCCACCAGAGGAGGGAACGCGCCGGCGGCACCACCGATGACGATGTTCTGCGGCGAGCTGCGCTTGAGCCAGCGCGTGTAGATGAACACGTAGAAGTAGAATCCGGCGAGTGCGAGCGCCGCGGTGAGCACGTTCACGAAGTGCGCGAGCATGTATGTGGCCGCGGTCGCGATCAGGATGCCGAACGCGATCACCGCGCGCGGCGTCATCCGGCCGCTCGGGATCGGGCGGGCCCGCGTGCGCACCATGACATCGTCGATGTCGCTGTCGAGGTACATGTTCACCGCGTTCGCGCCGCCGGCCATCAGATATCCGCCGATCGTGACCCACAGCACCGTGGACCACGAGGGCGTGCCCGCCACGTACATCGGCGCGACCGTCGTCACGAGGAGCAGCGAGATGATCTTCGGCTTCGTGAGCGCAATCAGGTCCGACGCGAAGCTGTGCTCCGTCGGCGTCGCGGCCGCGGCGTCCGCCGTCACGCCGTTACGCCCACGCCGGGGGCCTTTGCGTCGAAGGTGAACGTGCCGGCATGCATCGTGTACCAGGTCCACCAGAGAAGTCCCGCGAGGCAGAGCGCCGGGAGGATCGCAAATACCCATTCTCGCGCGGACCCCGAACCGGCCGGACCAACCTTCATGCCGCGGCGCGTCGACCGCAGGATAAAAAACTGCGTGACGGCGATGACCGCCGTGGCGGCCCAGAAAAGGAAATCGGCAAGTTGCGTCGGCATTCCGCCATGAAAGTTCGCGGGTTGCGGGGGTGCGGGGAAGGGTGGTCGCGGGCCAGTTTGAACCGTTCGTCACTGAGAAGGCGTTGTCATAGGTGATTGGCGGTTGGTGCTGGGTATGCGGTCCGTGGCTTGTCGTTAATGGCGTGCGGTCGGTGGGGCATGGTGGAGCGGCGAGCGAAATCGACCTGCTCGCAGAGATCACGCGTGCGGAAGATGCTGTTCATGCTGCTCCGGCGTGTACGCGAAGCCACGGCCCCCGCGCGCCACGCACCAACGGCCCTGGACCTGCGACCAGAAGCCAGAGACCGCGAACAAAACTGGCCCACTCCTCGAAGGGTTTGCCCCTCGCCAAGCGGGAGCACCCGCTATAAGGTTTGCGAATGTCGAATCCGGCGGACGCAGTCGCAGCACCACGGCAGGAGCTCAAGCGCAAACTCGGCGTGTGGAGCGCGACCGCAGTGGTGATCGGGTCCACGATCGGATCCGGCATTTTCCGGTCGCCAGCGGGGATCGCCGACAAGCTGCCGGGCCCGCTCCCGATGATGGCGGTGTGGGTGGCCGGCGGCATCTTCGCCCTGTGCGGCGCGCTTACGATCGCCGAGGTCGCCAGCGCGCTGCCGCAGACGGGCGGCATTTATGTGTTCTGCCGCGACGCGTGGGGGAGGCTGCCCGCGTTTCTGTTCGGGTGGGGGCAGATCTCGATGATTCGCGCGGCATCGCTTGGCGGGATCGCGATCACCTTTGCCGAATATTTTTTCAGGGTGATGGGGTTCGACCCGCTCCCGGCGACGCTGGGCATTTCGCGGGTGCACTGGGCGGCGGCGGGTGCGATCGCCCTGACCGGCGCGTTCAATTATCTCGGCGTGCGGCTCGCCGCGAACGTGAACAACTTCACGGTCGTCGCAAAATACGGCGGGCTCCTGTTCATCATCGTCGTCGCGTTTGCGTTCGGACTGCCGCATAATGGCGTTTCGCACTACACGCCGGCCGTTCCGCCGGGCAGCATTACGCTTCCTGCGTTCGGTCTCGCCCTGGTCTCGACGCTCTGGGCATTTGATGGCTGGGCGGACCTGGCATACAACGCAGGAGAAGTGCTGAACCCCGGCCGGAACCTTCCGCGCGCGCTCATCGGCGGCACGCTGGCCGTGCTCGGGATCTATCTGGCCGCGAACCTGGCGTATATGGCCGTATTGCCGATTGGAGAGATTCGCACCTCGCAGCTGGTTGCCGCTGACGTTGCGCAGCAAGTGCTCGGCGGTGCCGGCGTCGCGTTCGTCGCCATCACCGTGATGATCTCGACGTTCGGAACGCTGAATACCGTTCTGTTTACAAGCCCGCGCGTGTTCTTTGCGATGGCGGACGACGGTCTGTTTTTTCGCCCGGTCGCGAAGATTCATCCCAAATTTGGGACGCCGCACGTCGCGATCACCCTCGTGGCGGCGCTCGGAATGGTCTTTGTGCTGCTCCTCCCGTTCGAGCAACTTGCGGACACGTTCGTGACGGCGTTTCTGCCATTTTACCTTCTGGCGGTGGCATCGGTGTTCAAACTGCGCAGGTCGCCGGGATACAGTCCGACCTTTCGCGTTCCACTGTATCCCTTGGTGCCGCTGTTGTTTATCGCATCCGTGCTCTACCTGCTTGGAAACTCGATCGTGCAGGAGTCGAGCCGCATGCCGACGCTCGCCGTTCTGGGCGTGCTCCTCATTGGCATTCCGGTCTACTATATGACCGTCGGACGGCGCCCTACGGGCATGGCGTGATTCCGCGCGCGCCGTGACGCGCTGGTTACGCAAGTTGTCGTTGACCTTCTGACGGGGGCGCCAGTATTTTCTTCGGACTGACGGCGGCTCACTCCTCATCAGGATCTCGCAACATGAAAAGTTCTGGTTTCAAGACATTCGCGTCGGCGCTTGCGGCGCTGGCCGTGTGTGTTGTGTCTTCAACGGCGTTCGCGCAGGGCATCACCACCGGCGCTGTTCAGGGAACGGTTGTCGATGAGTCTGGCAAGCCGCTGGCCGGTGCGACCGTCGAGGTGATCGACAGGAGCAACGGATATTCCTCGCACGCGACGAGCCGTGAGAACGGCTCGTACTTCGTGCAGGCGCTGAACGTCGGAACGGATTACACCGTGATGGTGCGGCACATCGGCTTTGCGCCGGAGACCCGCGACCATATTGTCGTCGAACTCTCTCTGGCGACGCGGCTCGATTTCACCCTGACGGCGCAGGCGGCCCAGCTGCAGGCGATCCAGGTCCAGACGACGGCGGACGCTGGTGAGTTCTCGACCACGCGGAAAGGCACGCAGACCGTGGTGTCGGACTCCCTGCTGCACCGCCTGCCGAACGAGAATCGCTCGCTGTACGACTTCGTGCGCAGCACGCCACAAGTCGCGGTGCAGCCGGGCGGAGTGCGCTTTTCGGCCGCGGGCCAGAACAACCGGTATAACGCGATCCAGGTTGACGGTGTGGACATGACCGACCGCTTCGGCTTGGCCGCGTCGCAGGAACCCGGTGGCCAGTCCGGCGGGCGCGCGATGACCCTCGAGGCCGTGAAGGAGTACCAGGTGCTCCTCTCGCCGTTCGACGTACGACAGGGAAGCTTTACCGGCGCGGTGGTGAACGCGGTCACGAAGAGCGGCACGAACGAGTTCCACGGCGGCGCGTTCTTCTACACGCGCAATCAGGCGCTCGCGCAAGACGACCCGTTCATCCGGTCGCGCAACTTCTACCAGGACATGTACGGCCTGTCGCTCGGCGGGCCGATCGTGAAGGACAAGGCGCATTTCTTCGTTGCGGTCGAGCTGCAGAAGGCGGAGAAAGGCGCGAGCGGCCCATATCTCGGGCAGCCCGCGAGCGTCACGCCCGCGCTGCGTGTCAACCAGGCGCAGGTCGACTCGTTCACCACCATTCTCTCGACGTACAACATTCCGGCCGGCAACGGGGGACTGGTGAACGACGCCAACCCCAACCTGAACACCTTCCTGCGCTTCGACTTCGACCTCAACCCGAACAACCGTCTCGTCGTCCGCGAGGTGTACAACACGTCGCAGAACGATGTGTTCTCGCGGAGCTCGACGTCGTTCCCGCTGACGAGCAATCTCGAGACGCAGATCGACAAGAACCAGAACACCACGGCGCAGCTGTTCACGAACTTCGACAACGGGATGTCGAACGAGCTGACGTTTGGATATACGAACCTCGACTTCCACCGCCAGCCGTCCGTGTTCTCGCCGCTCATCACGGTGAACAACATCGGCGGCGTGGGCGGCCCGAACCTCGTGGCCGGCACGGACAACAGTTCGCAGGGCAACTTCCTGCAGCAGCATGAAACGGAGATCACTGACAATCTCACGCGGCAGATCGGAACGAATCACACGGTCACCGTTGGCACCCATCAGG
>JBOHTH010000028.1:0-3559 GCA_050733535.1 Gemmatimonadaceae bacterium
TCGTCGCACCGAGGACGCCCGCTTTGTTCGGCATAGCGATGATCGGGCAAAACCTTGCCCAGTGCGCCGCGCTCGCGACCGTCAACGTGGTCGCGCTGCAATCGTTGGGTGAGGACAATCCGTTCGCCGCAACGCAATTCGGCCTCATAACGTGCGCCTCGGCCCTGCCGATCACATACATGCAATTCATCGACGGTCATGTCTATGGCGCGGGCGGCCTGAACTTGATGTACTTGGCCGATGGCGGCCTCGGACTTCTCGCTTGCGCTTTGATGGCTGGTTTGCTCACACTTTGGGCGAGGCGCGGGCGCAACATATTGGCATTCCAAACCCCGTCCGGATCTCCGTCATGATTCACAGATCCCTGCGCACGGCGATGTTGTTCGGATTCCTGCTCGTTAGCGGCGCGGTCGCCGGTCACTGGGACGCGGCGCCGCGGCCCGCACGGTATCTCTATGTCTGGGCCAGCATCGGCAGCGACAGCGCCGCGGGCCCAGACCTGATGGTCGTCCTCGACGCCAATCCGTCGAGTCCTCACTACGGCAGCATCCTGGCGGCGCTCACCGTCGACTCGGCCGGCCGCAATGCGCATCACACCGAGTATGTCCTCCCACCGCGCGGTCCGCTCGTCGTCAGCGACTACGCCGCCGACAAGGCATTCCTGATCGACTTCAGCACGCCACTGTCTCCTCGGCTCAGCGGCAGAGTGGCGAAAGTGCCGCATGGCCGCATGTTGCACTCCTTCGCGCGGCTCCCGAATGGCAACGTCGTCGCGACGATACAGTTCGGCGACTCGGCGATCGCGGGATCCCCCGGCGGACTGGCGGAGTTTGATCGCAACGGCGCGCTCCTGCGCAGCGGATGGTCTCGCGATTCGGCCTTTCCAGCTGCGCACATTCGCACGTACGGCCTCACGGTTCTGCCGGGCGCCGACCGGGCTGTGACGACCAGCTCGCCGATGAGCAGGGAAACCACGGCGGACGTGATTCAAGTCTGGCGCCTCTCCGACCTGACCCTCCTCAAGACGCTTACCGTAGCGGCGGACAGCGACAGCGTGACGCAACACCGCCCCTTCGAGGTGCGCGCGCTCGACGACGGAACGGTGATGCTGAACGCCTACAACTGCGCCTTCTTCCACATCTCTGGTCTCACTGCGACTCCCCGGATCACACGCGTGCTGACGCTGCCGGCGAACGACGATGCCGGCTGCGCCGTGCCGGTGATCATCGGTCATTTCATGGTCATGCCGATCGCGTATGCGCATCGCTATGCGACGATCGACATCGCGGACCCGGACCATCCGGTCGAAGTGGCTTCCCTCAAGACCAGGTCAACATTCTTCCCGCACTGGGCCGCCGCCGACCCCGGGAGCGATCGCATCGTGGTCACCGATCAGGGGGATGGTGTGCCCGTCGTGAAGATCGTGCGGTTGGATCGCGCGACCGGTCGCCTGTCGTGGGATCCGCGTTTCAAGGATCCCGTCGCGGCTTCGCCAGGGGTGAGCTTCGACCGCGCCGCGTGGCCGAACGGCGCGCGAGGAATGGCGACGCCGCACGGCGCGTTGTTCGTGCCGTGAAGGCGCGCCATCAGCACGAACAATCACGATGAAGCGATCCACGCCGATCTTTGTCCTGGCGTGTGCGCTCTTCGCCGTGGCCTGGTTTGTTCCGGTCATAGACGGCGGGACATCGCTCGCAAAGGGCGGGCTTCCGGGTTGGGAGGCGCTCAAAGCCGCGCTATCGCCTCTCTGGGATCCGGCCGCGCGTGACTCGTGGACGGCGATTCTGGCGGTGCCGAGCGGAGTGTCGAACCTCTGGTTTGTCGCAGCCGTCGCCGCTCGCACCGGCCGACTGCGTCTCTCGTCGCCCGTCGTTCGCCGGGGAGCCATTGTCGCAGCGCTGATCAACGCCCAATGGCTCTCGAGTTTCAGAGAGCTCCGGGCCGGCTACTATCTATGGTTAGTCTCATTTGTTCTCCTCGCGATCGCGTCTGCGAGCGAGCAGCAGTGAAACGCAGGCTGAATGGTTCTCGTATGGGGCAACCATAAGAGGAGAGGCGCACCTCCACCCGCCGCCAGGGATAACCGATGAAGACCAACGCAGTGACCGTCGCGTCCCTGATCTCGATCATCCTCCTGCCACTTCACGTCGGCGGCGACGTTGCGCTCGGACTCGACAAAGGAGGGCCAGGGCTCGTCTTCGTCGTGCTGCCCATCCTGCTCGTCATGGCGTGCGGAGCGCTGCTGCTCGCCGAGCGGGCGTCGGGGTACGTCATCATGTTCCTCGGCGGGCTCGTGGCGCTGGGCATGCCCATCATCCACCGCAACAATGGATTCACGCCGGCGGTCGACTCGTCACCGGGTGGCCTCTTTTTCATCTGGACTCTCATGGCGCTCGGCGTCACCGGCGGGCTCGCCATGATTCTCTCGGTGCGCGGACTATTGAACTTGCGTCCCGGGAAACTCCAATGAAAAAGCTCAAGATCGTAGGCCCATAACACCCATGCGCCGATTCGGTCAGTTCCTCGCAGGACTCGGCTTGGCCCTCGGCGTCGCCGTCGGCCTCGCGACGATGTGGCCATCACATCTCGTCGGCCTCTCGTGGCTGCTCGCCGTCGGCATGGTGAAGCTGGGGTTCGTCAGCGCCTTGGGATTGATCGCCGGCGGAGCAGTACTCCAGCGCATCGCCAATCGCGCTGAAGCGCGAGAGCAACTACCGCCCCCGCGTGCCTGACACGGCTCGCATCGCGCCGGCGCGTTAATGGCTTCGCCCCTTCGCGCTCGCCTGGGTTTTGCCGCGCTCGCCTTCGGCACCATCGCGGTTGGCCTCTTCGTTCATTGGCGCGGTACGCTGCTGCCAGCCGCGCTGCGCGATATCCTCGGTGACGCGCTATGGGCGATGATGATCGCCTGGTGGATCGGCGCCGTGGCCCCCGCTACGCGGGTCGCTCCACGGGCTGGGCTTGCGCTCGCGGTCTGCTGGACGGTGGAGGTGAGCCAGCTGTATCACACGCCATTGCTCGATCGCTGGCGCCTCACCACGCCGGGCCAGCTCATCCTCGGCAGCGGCTTTGATCCACGCGATCTCGGCGCGTACGCCCTTGGTGTCCTCGCGGCGGTGATTCTCGAGCTGACGGTGCGTCGCCGCCACCGCTGACTCCGGTGGTCGCCGCGCGGATGAACCCGCGGCCTCCGGCCCTCATCGCTCGAACGTCACGTCGATTTTCACCGTGATCTTCTCGTTCATCTTGAAGACGAGGAAATGGGTCAGGCCGCCCACGCCATAGTCCTTCACATCGACCGGCACCGCGCCTCGGAAGCGCGCGCCTTTGGATGTGAGCCACACCCAGCCGGGAATCGATGCGGCGAGCGTCTTTCCGTGCAGGGTGAACCGTCCCTTCAATACGACGGCCGTCGAATCACCGTGCGTTGCACGCGCCTCCATTGAATCGAGGTCGAAGCGGATCGTCGCGTACTTGCCCATCTCGAGCGACTTGGCCATGTCGGAGTCGCGATGACCGTTCTTGGTGGTCAATGACTTCGCCGGCGCCTCGACCCACC
>JBOHTH010000029.1:0-10316 GCA_050733535.1 Gemmatimonadaceae bacterium
CTCCTGCGGCGCCTGCGGCGCCGCGCCGGCGGGGCCGTGGCGATCGTGAGCGGCCGGTCGATTGCTGACATCGACCGCATCTTCCACACGTCGCAGTGGGCTGCCGCCGGCCAGCACGGGGCGGAGCGCCGCGACGCGCGCGGGCGCTACTCGCGCATCACGACCGCGAACGCGTCGCTGCCGCGCGTTCGCCGCCTGCTGGCCGACGCTGTTGCCCGGCACCCGGGACTGCTGCTCGAGGACAAGGGGCACTCGATCGCATTGCACTATCGCCGCGCGCCGCGGCTCGCCGCCTACGCGCACCGACTGGTGCGCGCCCAGCTTGCGCTGCTGGGGAGCTCGTACAGCGTGCGGCGTGGCAAACGCGTGGTCGAGCTCAACCCTGCCGGGCGCGACAAGGGCAAGGCGGTGCTCGCCTTCATGGCGGAACGTCCCTTTCGCGGCCGTACGCCGGTGTTCGTCGGCGACGACCTCACCGATGAGTTCGGCTTCGAGACGGTCAATGCGCTCGGCGGTGTCTCGGTGAAGGTCGGCGCCGGCCCGACCGCCGCCACCATGCGGGTGCGCGACGTGCGGTCGGTGTGGGAGTGGCTCGAGCGGGGCGGCGCGCTTCCCGACGGTACCGCCACGCGACCGCGATGACCGCTTCACTCGATCTCGCGATCGTCGGCAACGGCGCCATCGGGTGCCTCATCAACGATCGCGCCGATGTCGTCTGGGGATGCTTTCCGAGATTCGACGGCGACCCGCTCTTCTGTTCGCTGCTCCGTGAGCCCTCGCCGGACGCCGATTTCGGATACCTCGCGGTGGACCTCCTCGACTCGGTGCAAGTCGAGCAGGAGTACCTCCGGAACACGCCGGTCCTCGTGACGCGGATGCATGACCGGTCCGGTGGCTGCATCGAGATCACCGACTTCTCGCCGCGGTTCAGGCAGCACGGCCGAATGTTTTGTCCGATGATGCTCGTCCGGCGCGTCCGCCGCGTGACGGGGAACCCGCGTGTGCGCATTCGCATGCGTCCCGCGACGGATTACGGTGCGGGGCGCGCCACGACGACGAGCGGGTCCAACCACATCAGGTACATCACGACCGGCGTCGTGCTGCGCGTCACGACCGATGCGTCCATCACGGCCACGCTCGAGGAACGTGCGTTCTATCTCGAGGATGACATGACGCTCCTGCTCGGGCCGGACGAGACGGTGCAAGGGAGCGTGGGCGAGGTCGGGCGCCACTTTTTCGAGGAGACGGTCGCGTACTGGAGCGGATGGGTCCGCCAACTGGGGATTCCGTTCGAGTGGCAGGACGCCGTGATTCGCGCCGCGATCACGCTGGAGCTGAACGTGTACGACGACACCGGTGCCGTGATCGCCGCGCTGACGACTTCCATTCCGGAGTCGCCCGGGAGTGGCCGCAACTGGGACTATCGGTACTGCTGGCTGCGTGACGCGTACTTCGTGGTGACGGCCCTCAACCGTCTCGGCTCTACGCGGACCATGGAGCGCTACCTCGAGTACATCCTCAACATCATCGCCGGCGCGACCGGCGGACGCATACAGCCCGTGTACGGAATCGCCGGGAAAACGGACCTGGAAGAAGTGATCGTCGATACGCTCCCCGGCTACCGCGGGATGGGACCGGTGCGCGTCGGAAACCAGGCGTATCAGCAGGTGCAGCACGACGTGTACGGCGCCGCAATCCTTGCCGCGACGCACGTATTCTACGACCACCGCCTGACGCGCCGCGGTGACGAGACGCTGTTCAAGCGCCTTGAGACGCTGGGCGAGCGCGCCGCCGCACTGTTCGACCAGCCCGACGCTGGTATCTGGGAACTCCGCACGCGGCTCGACGTGCACACGTTTTCGAGCGTCATGTGCTGGGCCGGCTGCGACCGGCTCGCGCAGATTGCCCAGCACCTCGGCTTCGACGAGCGCGCCGCCGTCTGGCGCAGCAAGTCCGCCGCGATGCACGCCGTGATCTGCGAACGGAGCTGGAATGCCACGCTTGGCAGCTTCGTCGGGTACATGGACGGCGACACGCTCGACGCAAGCCTGCTGCGCCTGCACGAGCTGGGATTTCTCCGGGCCGACGATCCCCGCTTTTGCGGCACGGTGCGTGCGATCGAGAAGCAGCTGCGCCGCGGCGACTTCATCTACCGGTATGTCGAACCAGACGACTTTGGTGTGCCACAGAACGCCTTTCTCGTCTGCACGCTGTGGTACTGCAACGCGCTGGCGGCGCTCGGCGAGACGGAGAAGGCGCGCGGTCTGTTCGAGCAGGTCCTCGCCGGGCGGAATCGTCACGGGCTGCTGTCCGAGGACATCGACCCGCGCTCACAGGAGCTCTGGGGCAACTTCGTCCAGACGTACAGCATGGTGGGGCTCATCGACTGCGCGATGCGCCTCTCCGTGCCCTGGGACTTGGCATTCCAGTCGCCGTCCACAGCGCCTTGACCCTGCCGGGCGTAACCTTGAATATGAACGTGCGTCTCACGGCCATCTGCTGAGACGCTGTTCCACCCGGACATCGGAGGCCAGTGTGCGCGGTCGGTTTTTCTCCATCTCTTTCATAGCCCTCGCCACGGCAGCGCCGATGATGGCGCAGGCACAGGCGCCATCCACCGCGCTCAGCAAGGACGAAATCGTGCTCCTCGCGAAGGTCTCGGTCGAGATCGACGTCGCGCACGACTCGACCGACCTCCAGCTCGCGATGGTCGGGAACAAGAAGCCCGAGGTTCAGGACGCGCTCAAGGCGAAGCTCCGCAAGGAGGTCACCGGTATCCTGACCAAGAACGGCATGACCGAGGCGCAGTACAAGCACGAAACCTTCCTTGTGAGCACGGACACGGGGATGCGGAAGACGTTCGACGGGCAGATCGTCCAGCTGACCGGCGCGCCGCTGCCGGGTGCGTACACGCCGCCGCCAGCGGGGCGTGGCGGGCGCGGCAGCGGCCCCACGACCCCGCCGATCAAGGTGCCCGCCGGCGCGGTCGGCGCGCACATCGGCCATGTGGTGAACTCGTTTGGCGACACGCCCGGGAAAATGGGCCTGCTCCCGGTGGCGTTCTCCGAGGCGCGCACGGCGCAGCAGCACGCATCGCTTGGAATGAAGGCCGCAAATCTCGACGGGATGAAGCTGCACGCCGGGCACGTCCTCAATGCGATGGATCCGACGATCGTCGCGGCCGGCCCCGGTCTCGGCTACGGGATGAAGAAGGCTGCGCTCGGCGTCGCGACGCACATCGAGCTTGCGGCCAAGTCGCCCGGCGCGTCACAGAACGTGATCCTGCACGCGACGCACATTGCGACCGCTGCACGGAACGCGGCCGCAAGAGCGGATACGATCATCGTGCTCGCGAAGGAAGTGCAGGCCGCAACCACGATGGCTGACGCGGCCAAGCTGCTCAGCCAGGTCGTTTCACTCTGCAATCAGGTGATCGCGGGCGTCGATACAAAGGGCGACGGGCGGGTGACTTGGCAGACGGGTGGGTTGCAGCAGGCGCAGGAGCACGTGGACCTTATGCTTGCGGCAGAAAAGCCCTGAGGCCTGAGCTGTGAACTTCAAGGTGTGAGTACGCAGGCCACAGTAACCAGGCGTGAGAAACGGACAGGGCGGGCCGCGATGCGGCCCGCGCTCGTTTGTCTCTCAGATCTGGCTACTGATGCCCGGCTACTCACACCTTGAAGTTCACAGCTCAGTCCTCAGAGCTCAGTCGTCATGGTGTGCCTCGTACTCCGCCTGTGCGCGGACCCGATCACTCCCCTGCTGGCGGTCGCGCTTCTTGGCCGCTTTCATCGCGAGCGCGTGCGTCGACTCGGACTGCACTGCGGGGAGTGAGAGGAGCCGCTCGAGATCGGTGCTTCTGCATTCGGGGCACGCCGGCGTCGCCGACGTGCCCCGAATGAGAAGTTCAAACCGATGTTCGCACGAGCGGCATGCGTACTCGTAGATCGGCATTCAGTTTCTCCGCTACGCTACCAGCACGAAACGCAGTTGTGACTGTTGTGCGCGCCGAGCTTCTCGAGCAGCGCGATGGTCTCGGGGAACGGGCGGGTGCGGGAGACTGGTGAGTTGGCCATGTCGACCGTGGTTCGCCCGTTCCTCGCGACCGCCTTCACGTCGGCGCCCTTCGACACGAGATAGAGGATCATCTCGTTGTCGCCGCGCGCGGCGGCGTTGTGCAGCGGGGTGTAGCCGTTCTCGTCGCGGATGTTCACGTCGGCATGCAGAACCTCCACGAGGTACTTCACGGCCGGCATCCACCCATCGGGCGCGTGCCGGAGCGAGTTGCCCGCGAACCCGTTGCCGAAGCCGACGCCGGACGCCGCGTGCAGCGGATACACGCCGATGCCCGGGACTGCGGCCTTGGCAGCCGAATCCACGGCGGGGTCGAGCCCCGGTCCGGGGATCACGCCGCGTCCGCCACCGCCGCGCGCCGCCGGCGCCGCGCCGCCGTCAGGGCCGGCCGAAACATCTGTCCGTCCTACAACGAACGCCGAAGTCGCGGCTGCGTAGCCGCCCGGCGCCGCGGCGCCGCCCGCGCCGCCACGTCCACCTGCCGCACCGCCGCGTCCGCCGCGTCCGCCACGGCCGGCAACAGCGTTCTTCTTGGACGGGATGTTCGGATCCGCGCCGTACGATATGAGCAGCTTCATCGCGTCGACGTCCGTCGCGTACGCGGCGCGCCAGAATGCGGTGGTGCCCTCGAGGTTCTCAAGGCCGCAGTTGGCGTTGCCGCAGTTATTGAACGCGAAATACCAGAGGTGCGTCTTGATGCGCACGTTCGGATCGGCGTGTGCGTTGAGCAGCGCGGTCATGACGTCGAGGTAGCCCGCCTTCTGGTTCTGTACGGCTTGCGGCTGCGGGAAGCGCGACCGCGGAGCCCACTGCGTGTTGACCGTTGTATAGAGTGGAGTCGCGCCGGCCGTGCTCTCGATGTTGGGATCAGCGCCGCGCGCGATCAGCTGCATCGCGACGTCGAACTGTCCGTTGATCGTCGCCATGAGGAGCGGCGTGGTGTGGTCGACGAGGCTCGCTTCGTTGATGTTGGCACCGCCGTCGAGGAGCGCTGCGACGGCGGCCATGTTGCCCTGACGCGCCGCGTGATGCAGCGCGGTCAGTCCGCCGACGCCGCCGACGGACGCCGCATAGCCCGCGACGCCGCCATTGATCGTGTCGACGACTTCCGTCACCGGCCCCTTTGCCGCCGCGGCCGACATCGCCAGCGCGCGGCCGGAGTCGATCGCCGCCTGGACCTGCTCGGGCGTGAACGGACCGACCGGCCGCATTCCGCCTCCGCCGCCGCCACGCGAGCCGCCGCGTCCGCCGGCAAGCCCCGGGTTCGCCGCCAGCCTCGCGGCCTCCGCCTTCGCCGCTGCCGCAACCGAGTCCTTGCGCGCCTGCGGCATGTACGAGAGCAGCACTTCATTCCGCTTTTTCTGCGCCGCCTGATCACGCGCGGACTCCTCGCGGAGGTTGTCTTCCGCCGTGTAGATGCTCGCGTCGGCGCCGTGCTTAAGCAGCACGCGGATCGCGTCGGCCCGATTGTACTCGGCCGCGAACACGAGCGGCGTCTGTCCGTGCGCGGATTCCTTCGCATTGACGTCGGCGCCCTTTTCAATCAGTGCGAGCACCGCGTCAGCGCTGCCGGAGCCTGCGGCGAGATGCAATGCCGTCGCGCCGGAGTTCGTCAGCGCATGCACGTCGGCACCGGCCGTCAGGAGTGCGCGCACCACCGCTGCGTTGCCGTCCCTGCTCGCGATGTGGAGCGGCGTGTAGTTGGCCTCGCGGGTCACGGCCTTGACGCTCGCGTGTGCCTTGAGAAGCTCAGTCGCCATCTTCAGGTCGCCGCGCTCGGCGGCCCAGTGCAGCGCGGTCATCCCGTCGCCCTGCGGGACGTTCACGTTTGCGCCCGCCGCGACGAGCCGGCGGACGGTGGCCGTGTCACCAGCCATCGCGGCGTTCGCGACGGTGGGACTGGGTGGAACGTTTGCCGGTCCGCCGGGTCCGCCGGGACCGCCACGGCCGCCGGGGCCTCCCGGGCCGCGGGCTGCGCCGCCGAGAAGCGCGGCGGCGCAGAGAACCACACCGAGCTTCACGGCGCGAGTGCCGGGTGAAACAAAATCTCGCCGGGCGATGGTCATGAGGAATCCCTCTCCGTTCGAATACGTGGCGTTCAGGCGTTCAGCGCGAACTCGTCGGTGCTGTCGCCGAAGCTGTTGACGTCGTCCATGCCGAGCTTGTGCAGGAGCGTGAGGTACGTGTTCGCCATCGGCGTGCCGTCCGGCGCCTTGAGGTGCATGTTGCCGGCGAGCTGGCCGTTGCCATGACCGAGGAGCAGGAGCGGGCAGCGCCTGTGGTTGTGCAGGTTGCTGTCGCCCATCGGCGAGCCGTACACGATCATCGAGCGCTCGAGCAGGTCCTTGTCGCCGTCCATCGAGTTCTTGAGCTTGTCGAGGAAGTACGGCAGCATGCTGACATGGTACCGGTTGATCAGGTTGAACTCGAGGACGGTCGCCTCGCGGCCGCCGTGGTGCGATGACGGGTGGAAGCCCTTGTTCGTACCGCTCGCCGGGTATGCGCGGCTCGACGCATCGCGGCCCGTCTTGAACGAGATCACGCGCGTCATGTCCGACTGCAGCGCGAGTACCTGAATGTCGAACATCAGCTTCATGTGCTCCTCGAACGAATCCGGCACACCGATCGGCGCCTCGGGGAGTTCGCGTGCCTCACCCGACGAGTTGCGCGCTTCGACCATCTGGATGCGGCGCTCGAGTTCACGGATATCGGTGACGTACTTGTCGAGGCGCTCGCGGTCCGAAGGTCCGAGTTCGCGCTTCATGCTCGCGATGTCCCCGCTGATCCAGTCGAGGATGCTCTGGTTGGCCTTGCGGCGCGAAATGCGGTCGGCGTTGTTCGAGCCCGCGCCGAACAGCATGTCGAACGCGATGCGCGGGTTGCGGATCATCGGGAGCGGCTCGCTCGGGCTCGCCCAGCTGATCGTGTCGGTGTACGCGCACCCGTAGTTGTAGTAGCAGCCGCCCGCCTGGTCGAGGTTCTCGATGCAGAGCTGCAGCGAGGGCATGGCCGTGTTCTGCCCGATGCGCCGCGCGATGATCTGGTCGATCGACGTGCCGACGTACAGGTCGGAACCCTGCGTCTGCTTCGGATGCGACTGCGTGAGGAACGTGGCGCTCGAGCGGAAGTGGTCGCCGCCGATCTCCGGCGGCGCGAACGCCTCCGCCATGCGCACGTCGGTGTTGCTGACGATGGTCAGGTACTTCCGCCACGGATCGAGCGGCACGAGCGCGTTCACGCCGGTGAGCTCGAAGTCGCGCCCGACGCCGGCCGGCGCCCAGAGGTTCTTCGACGCACCGAGCGCGTTCGATCCCGCTGCGCCGTGCACCTGCTCGATGAAGATCATGCGTGTTCGATCATCGGGCGCACCACGGAACCGGCTGAACGCCGGTGTCATCGCGTCGAGATAGGGGAGAGCGAGGGTCGCGCCCATTCCACGAAGGAAGGTGCGACGGGGCATGGTCTTGCCGTTGAGAAACTGCATGGTTCGTTCTCCCGCGATGGTGGGTCGGCTACCGCTGTCCGCTTCCGTTGCCTTCGGTTTCCGCGGCCGGTGCTTCGGCCCGCTTGGTCCTGAATGCTGCGCTGTTCACTACCCCTGTGATGAATGACGACACACGGTACCCATGCGCTTCAGCCTCGCGCGTGATGGCCCGAATCGTCGGCTGGTCAAAATCCTCCATGCGCCGGCCCACCGCGTACGCCATGAGGTTCTCGGCGAACGACCGCATCATCGGCACCGGGCGCGAGAGCAGCGCCTTCCGGAGATCCGCCGGCGACGCCAGCGGCGTCCCGTCGTACATCTTGCCCTTGGTGTCGAGCTGGATGCCGTTCTCCCGATAGCGCCACTTGCCCGTCACGTCGAAGTTGTCGAGCGAGAGGCCGATCGGGTCCATGTACTGGTGACACGCGTTGCACGTCGGGTTGGCGCGGTGGATCTCCATGCGCTCCCGCGTGGTCAGCTGGTGGCCGTCCTTCGCGTCCTGCGTGTCATCGAGTGCCGGCACGTTCGGCGGCGGTGGCGGAGGCGGCATGCCGATGAGCACCTCCATCACCCATTTGCCGCGCAGCACCGGAGAGGTGCGGTTGGCCTGGGACGTTTGCACCAAAATGCTTCCCTGACCGAGCAGACCGCGGCGCGAATCATCCGGATAAGTCACGCGGCGGAACTCCGGGCCCGACACGTTCGGGATGCCGTAGTGCCGCGCGAGCCGCTCGTTGACGAACGTGTAGTCGGCGGTGAGCAGGTCGAGTACGCTGTGGTCGTTCCGAACGATGTCGGCGAAGAAGAGCTGCGTCTCCTTCGCCATCGCATCGGCGAGCTGCTGGTCGTAATCCGGGAACAGGAACGCATCCGGCCGGACCTTGTCGAGGTCCTGGAGACGGAGCCACTGCGAGGCGAAGCGCGTGGTGAGCGCCTCGGATCGCGGGTCGGCCAGCATACGCTTCACCTGCGCGTTGAGCGTCCTCGGGACCGACAGCTGATGGTGCTCCGCCAGCGTGATCAGCTGGTTGTCCGGGATGCTTCCCCAGAGGAAGAACGAGAGGCGCGACGCCAGCTCGATGTCGCTGATCTTGTAGTCCTTGCCGGGCGCGACGTTCTTCGGGGTGGTCTCGAATCTGAAAACGAAGTACGGGCTCGCGAGCATCGCCTGGATCGAGCGCTGGACGCCTTCCTCGAACCCGCCTTCTGCGGCGCCGGCCTTGTAGAACGACATGAGGCCATCGCGATCATGCGTCGTGAGCGGGCGGCGATAGGCGCGCGTCGCCAGCCGCGTCATGATCTGGTCTGCGCAGCGCGCCTCTTCGGCCGCGCCGCGCTGTGTAACGCGAGGAGGGAGCGCCTCGTCGGTCGCCGCATGCTGAGATGCGGCCGGCGCGGCGCCTTTCGACGGATAGCAGCTGAAGATCAGCTTGCGGCTCGGCGTCTCCGACACGCCGGTGACCTTCGATGGGCCAAGAATGGCGAACTCGATCAAGTGCGGAGGCGTCGTCGCGCCGGCGCTCCCGTTGCCGTTGGACGCCAGCGACCACTCGCTCGGCTTGATCAGGTCTTCGTACGGGCCTTCCGAGTGGCGCACAAACGCGACTGACACCGTATGCTGGCCGGCCTTGAGATGGATCGACTCGGTGTGAAGGTTGTCGGCGCCGAGCGGTGAGTCGGCCGACGCGTTGACCGGCTCCACGCCTTTCTCGTAGTGAAGCAGCGCGACCTGCTGGCCGTTCACTGATACGTCGACATCCTGGTTCGGAACACCGAGGCCGCCCTCGATGTTCACGCGAAACGCGTAATCGCCGTCGGCCGGGAAGGTGTACTGTGCGACGATGCCGCCACGCGTCCCGTACGGCGCGCCATCGAGATGGTCCCACGGATGCTGAGACACAAATGGCGAGGCGCGGAACGTCTTGACCGCAGGTACGGCGTGGCGGTCACCGATCGCCATGCGCGAGACCGCGGCGGCCGCGTTGAGGTATCCGTCGAGGAGCGTTGCCGACATCGCCTGTGCGTCGGCGATGTCGTCGAAGTTGGCACTCTTCGTATCGAGCGGAAGGTAGTCCGCCGCGTTGACGTCGACGCCAAGGAGGTCGCGCACGACGTTTTCGTATTCGGGACGGTTGAGGCGCTGGAATCCGCGCGAGCCGGGATTCTCGACGGGCGCGGCTTTGTCGATGGTGTTCTCGAGCGTCTCGACGAGAAGGTCGAGCGTGTCGCCGCCGGGCCGGCGCGAGCCGGGAGGCGGCATGATGTCCGCGCGCAGCTTGCGGATCATCATTTCGGACGTTTCGAGATTGGACGGCGCGGTTTCGACCGTGAAATCGGTGAGCGAGAGGTTGCCGCGGCGGCTCTTCGCGTTGTGGCAGCCCTCGCAGTACCGCTTGACGACGGGCGTCATCTCCGCGGGCGAGGGCAGGTGATGGGCTGGGGTATGCGCGGAGCCCGCGATCGTGAGCGGGTGGCGCGCTGCCGGTGCAGCGGTGCTATCGCTATTCGCAGCGTAACCGCCGGCGGTGAACGAAAGCGCGGCCGTGACTACTGCGACCGATACGATGACGGTTTTCATGCTTCCCGCCTTGCGTGCGTGAGCGCCATGTGTCCTCGTCGATCGTGCCGCGGATGGTCGTTCGATCCAGGGGTGGGGCCGAACTCATCCACTGCTAATGTATGCGTTCAAGAAGGACATACGCCAGAGCCGTGCCAGCGTTGGAAACCGGCGTAGGACTGGCGCCCCGGGGGCGATGGA
>JBOHTH010000030.1:0-2876 GCA_050733535.1 Gemmatimonadaceae bacterium
GTCGTGAACCCCGTCGCGCCGTCTGGAAGGTTCGCCAGGCATCCAAAACCCGCCGATGTATCGGCCAGCGTCACGACAGTCCCCGCATGCAGGAATCCGTTGACGGCCATGAGCGACTCGCGAATCGTGAGCTCGGCGCGCAACTCCCCCACGCCAACGTGCGTCACTCTGATCCCGATGAATCCGGGAAGCTTGCCAGCGGATTCGCGGTTGAAGTGGTCTGGGGTCAGCATGGAGCGCATGGGAGGTGGATCACGTGCTGATCACCGCGTGCTCGCCCGTGACGGTCGAGTGCTTTTCGTAAAGCGTCAACACGTGGCTGCGGCTCAGCATGCCGAGGAGTCGGCCCGTCTGCCGCTCGATCACCGGCAGCCCGCCGGCACCGCGAACGCCCATCTTGCGAATCGCAACCTGCAGTGAATCGCTCGGCAGCAAATGCTCCGACGGACGCGCAATATCACCTGCGACCACGACCGCGCGGAGTTCCGGTGATCGCGCCGCGACATTGCCGAGATCGGTCGCCGATATCATCCCCACGAAGAGGTTGTCTTCGGCGACGACAGGGAAGTACAGCTGATCGCTCCGCTCAAGAATCGCGAGCATCGCGTCGACACCTGCGGCTTCGGGAATCACGTCGATCTCGGGCCGGAATGCATCGGCGACGTAGTGCTTTGCCAGCACATCGCGGTCCGTACCGTGCTCGATGGTCTCGCCGCGCCGCCGGAGCCATCCGCTGTACAACGAGTCCGGCTGAAGCCGCCGCGCGATCACATGGCAGATCACCACGGTGATCATGAGCGGAAGCATGAGCGAGTAATCGTCGGTCATCTCGAACACGAGGAGAATGCCCGTGATCGGCGCGTCCGTTGCACCGGCGACGATCGCTCCCATGCCGACGAGTCCGTACGCTGCCGGCTGTATGGCCAGCGCGGGGAAAAGACGACTCAACGCGACACCGACGGCGGCTCCGGTCGACGCGCCGATGTACAGCGATGGCGTGAATACGCCGCCCGATCCTCCGAAATGCAGCGTCACCGCCGTCGCAACGATCTTCGCGAGCGCGAGGCCGGCGAGCGCGTACCAGGCGAGCTGGCCGAAGAGATTGATATCGATGACCAAATGGCCGTGCGCGACGAGCAGTCCGCCGGACAGGTACACGAGGATGCCGACGAGCAGGCCGCCGGCCCACGGCGTAACCGCGCGCGGCCACCGCATCCGGCGCTCCAGATCTGCAGCGGCGAAATACGTCCGAACGTAGAGCGCCGCGACGAGTCCGCACACGACGCCGAGCAACGGGAAGAAGGCGAGCACCTCGACGACGTGGCTGTAGCCAAACTGCGCGGGAATCGGAAACGCCGGATGGTTGCCGAATATTCCGCGGCTCACGACGGCCGCAGTGACGCTGGCGACGACCACGGGTGCGAACGATGGGCCGGACAGGCTGCCAACGATTTCTTCGAGCGCGAAGAACGCCCCGGCAAGTGGCGCGTTGAACGCGGCGCTGATCGCCGCGCCGGTCGCGCAACCGACGAGCAGGGTGACACGGCCCGGCGCGAAGCGAAACGCCCGGCCCAGCCACGAGCCGATCCACGCCGCGAAGACGACCACCGGCCCTTCCGTTCCGGCAGAGCCGCCGGCGCCGATCGTGATCGAAGCGGCGGCCGTGCGCGAGAGCGCGGGCCGCGTCGGCACGTCTCCTCCGCGGCGGACCACGGCGAGCTGGATATCCGGCACGTTCATGCCATCGTGGCCCTGACCCAGGCGGTTCATGATCCACAACGCGACTGCAAAGCCAACCGCTGTTACGACTGGGCGGTACGCGAGAAACCCGATCCTCGGCAGAAATCGGGCCGGGAACTCGTAGAAGACCTTGAACGCGAAGTCGATGGAGGAGTAGAAGGCCGCGACGCCGAGCGCGCTGAGCAAGCCGATGGCGACGGCGAAGGTCAGGACGACGGCGTTCTCGCTGAGGGCGAGGCCGTTGAACCACTCGGTGAACGCGCCCCATGCGCGCCACTCGAGCTTTGCCCGTGGTTTCGAGTCCAGCTCGCTGTCGTGGGACCGAGTCATGTGTTGCGTTCGCGAGGGCAATAGGCATCCAATACAAACATCCAACGGAATCTAACCGACGAACTGTGGCGGTTCGGGCACCCAACGGCATTGGAGGGCAATTCCGCTGAAACTTGCGGCCGTGTTCATCCGTTGGTAGAGTATCTACTATCAGCGGGTAGACGCTCTACTGCCGACACCATGCCGCCACGCGCGAACGACAAGCTCGAGCTGCTTCACGGTACGCTCGACATGCTCATCCTCAAGACGCTCCTCTTTGGTCCGGCGCACGGACACGGCATTGCGACCTCGATTCGCCAGACGACGGGCGACGCGCTGATCGTCGAGCATGGGTCGCTCTACCCCGCGCTCCACCGCCTGCAGCGCGACGGATTCATCGCCTCGAAGTGGGAGGCGGCGCCCGGCAAGAGCCGTGAGTTCAAGTTCTACCGCCTCACCGCAGCCGGACGCAGGCAGTTGAGCAAGCAGCGTTCGAAATGGGACGATCTCGTGCGCGCGATCGGACGGGTCATGGATCCCGTAACGGAGGGCTGACCCATGTTGCGACGTCTCATCGCGCGCCTCACGCGGCGCGGAGCTCCGAGCGACGGCGAGATCGCGCGCGAGTTGCGCGACCATCTCGAGCTAGACGCCGAGTCGCTCGCATCATCCGGAGCGGGATCCGGCGCATCCCATTCACCCTTCTCGGCTCGACGGAGATTTGGCAACATGACCAACGTACGAGAGGCGGTGCGTGACGTGTGGCGGTGGGCCTGGGCGGAGCAGTTCCGGCAGGACGTCCGTCACGGACTGCGCGCGATAGCGCG
>JBOHTH010000031.1:0-1976 GCA_050733535.1 Gemmatimonadaceae bacterium
ATGCTTTCGTGGTCGGAATCGAGATGCTGGATCAGCACAAGCGCCACCCCCGGATCGTCGGGGAGCGCGCCGAGAAGCGCGGTGACCGCCTCGAGGCCGCCGGCGGAGGCGCCGATGCCGGCAACGGGAAACCCGTCCTGCGGAGGACGCACCGCGGCCGCCGCAGGGGCGATCTTCGCGATCTTCCCGCCGGCCGTCGCCTTTTGTGGGGGTTTTTTTGCGGTCGTCCTCCGCTTGGGCGTTTTCGGCAACTCCGCTCCCGGTACACACTCGTGAACGCGCACGGCGGCGCACACAGTCGCGCGCACTTCCGTTTAATATGAGCTTACCTCGGACGGGTGCTACCGTCCACTGTATCGCCCCCGCCACAGCGGATGGGACAGGGTCAGGTCAGCTCACTGGCCATGGCTCGAGCTCATAGGTCACAGGTCGGGAGTGTCAAAACTCTGCGGTTCAAAGCCGCCAGCTCGCTCGAAGCTGTGAACGGAGCTTTGACCTCCCGAGCAATGACCGGTGAGCTTGACCTTTGAGCTCGGAGCTGACGCGAGCGGAACTTGCCAGCAGAGGACATACCCGGTATGATCGGATATGTCGCCGAAACCCCGCTACGCCCGCATCGCCATCACCCTCCCCGCCGCCGACCTCGCCGCGGCCGACGCGATCGCCCGCAAACGCGACCGCTCCCGCAGCTGGGTCATCGCCGAAGCCGTTCGCCGATACGCCAGCGAGCCCGCGCCTCCCCCGCCCCGCCCCGGCGTCGGCCCGCTGCGACACGCGCAGCTCGCAGCCGACCTCCGCCTCTCGCACGAAGAACGCGTTCGCGCGTCTGAAGAAACGGCGCGCACCTCCGTGCGCCGCCGCGCCGTGCACGCGCAGCGCGTCATCGGCTTCGACCGCTACGAGGACTATCTGGCGTGGAAGCGGATCGAGGACATCGGCGGATGAAGCGCGAGACGACCCGCCTCGCCGAGGTGTGCGCCGCGCTCAACGCCGAGCGTGCGCGCTATGTGCTCGTCGGCGCCGCGGCACTTCAGCTCTGGGGAACGACCCGCGCCACGCGCGACGTCGACATCCTCATCGACCCGACCGTCGCCAACGCCCGCAGAATTCTTCGCGCGCTCTCACACTTGGGCTTCGGCTTCGCGAAAGCGCTCGCGCCGGAGGAAATCGTGAGCCGTCCGGTGACGATCATCGGCGACGTGCCCAATGTCGACATCTTTACGCGCGCGTGGAACCTCAAATACGAGCAAGCCGCGCCCGCAGCGACAACCTTTGACCTGGAAGGAATCAAAATTCCGGTCGCCTCGATCGAGCACCTGATCGAATCAAAGCGCACCGGCCGTCTTCAAGACGCCGCGGACATCGAGGTGCTCGAGGAAATCCTGAGGCTTCGCGGCTAGTGTAGTGTCCCGCGCGCCACCTAACGCCGAGGAGTTTGCATGACCAAACTTTCGAGAAACGCAAAGAAGCTTGTCATCGCTGCGCTGCTCGGCCTCGTTGCGCCGCTCTCGATGCGAGCGCAGGGGAACCCTGCCGCGTGCGCGGCGGCGCAGGACTCGCTCAACGCCGGGGCGTTCCTTTGGACGGGAGTTCTCGAGCTCGACCAATGCGGTGCGTCTGGAGCGATCACGTTGGCGTCGTTGATCACTCAATCCGCCAGCGCCCAGTTGGACTCGAGCCAGCGGTTCAATAGGCTCATCGGACTCGCTTCGAGCATCATTAGTCCAGCCGTCGCGAACGCGGCCGTGTCCGTAGCTCAGGGCACAGGCAACACGCAGGTGGCGAGAGTGACCGCCCTTCGCGTGTTGTTGGCAGAGTTCAACAATGCAGAAGGCTTGGTTCCAGGAGGACCAGGGCAGTCGCCTGAAGCCTGCACCTTATTAGTTGGCGGAGTTGGCACGGATGCGGTATACAATGCTGGACTCCCGCCAACGACCTTGCAGCAGATGATGAGCGCTGCGAGCGCGCTGTACCAT
>JBOHTH010000032.1:0-2740 GCA_050733535.1 Gemmatimonadaceae bacterium
GCCGAACACCATGACACCGGCGGGAACCAATGTCTGGGTTCCCGACGCCGCCGACGCGCCGGGAACATTCGGAGTCCCGGTCGTGCGCCTCCGGGCCGGCGTGACCGAACGCGACGTCCAGCCGAAGCTCGACGCGATCATGAAGCGCCTCACGCAACTGTACGTGCTGAGACCGGGCGACCGGCCGTTCGCCGCTTCGCTCGTCACGCTCCGCCCCGATCCGCTTGCCCTGCGTGATTTCCATCGCGCGATGATCGGTGCAGCACTGAGTGTGCTGCTCATCGCTTGCGCGAACGTCGCCGCGCTGATGCTCTCCCGCGGCACGGTGCGCCGCCGCGACTACGCCCTGCGCCTCGCACTCGGCGCCTCACGTGGCGACATCGCCCGCGAAGTGCTGTTCGAGGTCATCGCGCTCGCTGCGGTCGGCTGCCTCGCCGGCGGAATCGTGGCCGCATGGGCGGTCGGACTTATGACGCGCGCCACACCAGTTGAAATGAAATGGATTGGATTCGTGCAGGCGCAGTGGAGCGTGCGCGTGCTCGGTACGAGCGCAATCGCCGTGCTGGCCGCCGTCGCAGTCGCGGGCGGGATTCCGGCATGGCAAGCGAGCCGCACCGACCCGGCCGGCACGCTCAAAGAAAGCTCGGGCGGCAGCACGGGCCGCGCCGGCACGCGCTTCCGTTGGCTAGTGATGGCCGAGCTCGCGCTCTCGATGACACTACTCGTCGGCATGAGCCTGATGGTGAAGTCCGTAGTATTGATGACGCACTACGATTTCGGATTCGACGCCAAGCGAATTCTCAACGCGCAAGTTTACCTCAGCCGCGGCCCGTCGACGCCGACGTCCACACTTGCGGCACTGAACCAGGAGGCGCTCACTGCGATTCGCGCCGTGCCGGGAGTTGAAAGTGCCGGGATGGTCGCGCCTTGCGTGTTCGACCACGCGGTGGTGACCACCGATCGCACTGTAGAAGGCGGCAAAGCCGCGACACTGCCGGCATGCACGAATGTCACGATCGGCTATTTGCGGACGCTGGGATATTCGATCGCCGAGGGACGCGATTTCGAGGACGGCGATGCGCTCGGGAACGGCGCAGCAATCCTCGACCAGAAGACGGCCAAGGTACTGTTTCCCCACGAGAGTGCCCTCGGGCGCACGCTCAAGCTTGGGAGTCTTGCATCGCACCAGCCGTGGCTGACCGTCGTCGGAGTGGTACGAGACAAGTACGTCGGGTTCAATTTATTTCCGGAGAGCGGCGTGGATTCGTCGCAGGTGTTGTTCGTCTCCGTCCCCGACAGCAGCCGCGAGCCACATGCATTTCCGTTTCGCATCGCGGCCGGCGCGAAGGACGTTCAGATCCGCGTATCAAACGCACTGATCAGTGCCCTTCCGGCGGCGACGTTCACGCACGTCGCGCCCTGGACCGTTGCATACGACACGCAGCTCAGCGAGGAGCGCTTCCTGACGCTGGTCTTCGTCCTGCTGGGCGTCGCCTCACTCGTGCTTGGCGCCGCAGGGCTGTTCAGCGTCGTGTCGTACACCGCGGGCCAGCGGATGCGCGAGTTCGCCGTGCGCGTAGCGCTCGGCGCGACGCGGGAGAACGTTGCGAAGCTCGTCCTGAGCGAGGCGCTGCTGATGGCACTGGGCGGCACCGCCGTCGGTGCCGGGCTCGGGATGTGGGGCGGATTCTTGATCTGGGACAAGATGTACGGCGTGTACCAGGTCGACGTCACGGCCTTGGTCGCGGCGGAAACGACACTGTTGATCGTGACGATGGTCGCGTGCCTCGTCCCTGCCCTTCGCGCGACACGCGCGAATCCGGTGGATGTGATGCGGGCGATCTGATGACGTCGCGTTTCATGGAAGGCTTGGCGATCGCGAAGAGGGAGTTCTTCGCGATTCCCGGAACAGCGCGCCGCGCGTCGCGCTCGTTGCGCCGGGCGCCGGGGTTCGTGGCGATCGCCGCGCTCTCGCTCGGCGCAGCGCTCGGACTTTCGACGTCCGTGTTCGCGCTGATCGACGCGATGCGCCACCCGGAGTCGCCGTACACCAAGGTCGGTCAGCTCTACTCGATCCAACTCATCGTCGGACGCGGCGGAGCCGCTGGCTCCGAACCGAGTCGCCGAGACGTGTCTGATGCGATCGCCGGACTGCGCGGAGTGTCCACTCGCTCCACCGCCCGGTATGCGTCGGCGTCGGTCGAGTTTCCCGACGGCGGCGAGCGCCGCGGAATCCTCTACACCAGACCTGGATTCTTCGAAGTACTCGGCGTGAAGCCGCGACTCGGACGCCTCTGGACGCCGGACGATGTTGCGCGCGGCGACGTCGCAGTCGTCACGGACGTGCTCTGGCGCCGCCGGTACGGCAATCGCGCGCGCGTTGACGGCGCGACAATGGAGATCGGTGACAACGAGTACAAGGTCATCGGCGTCATGCCACCGCACACGGAGTTCAATGACGCATACGGCCAGGACATCTGGATTCCCGATCCCGCGCCCGACACCACTGAGGTGGGAAATCCGATCGTGCGGATTCCCGGCGGCGCTGCGGACACGGTGCTCGTGCAGCGGCAACTCAACGAGCTGACGCGGCGCTGGTCAAAGCAATACCTCAAGCCGACCCAGCATCCGTACTGGGCGCGGCTCATCTCGCTCCGGCCGGACCCGCTCGCGCTGCAGGACTATCACAAGGCGATGATTGGCGCCGCGATCTGCGTGCTGCTGATCGCCTGCGCGAACG
>JBOHTH010000033.1:0-5239 GCA_050733535.1 Gemmatimonadaceae bacterium
GCGCACCCAAAGACAGTGCGGCGAGAGAACCCAGTGCGGCGACGCAGAGAACGCGAACGGACGAGCTGAACACCGCAACCTCCAACGCTTCAGTGGGTGCCGCCAATGTGACGACGCACCCTCGGGCTCCGCCACAAATCATACGCTGCGGAACCTCAGAACGTCATACCCCTTTTCCGCATTCGGGTTCATGGGATGGTGTTACGGCACTGCGGACTGCGGAAAAGCCGTCAGTCACCGAAGCTGATGCCCAGTCTTCGCGCAGTGTGAACCAGATCGTGGTTCAAATCGACCCGTTTGGGGTGGCGGAGGGCCTCCTCGATTGGCACTGTCACGATATTGGGCGACTGGAGGGCAACCATATGGCCCCACTTGCCGTCCTCGACTGCCTGCACGGCAGCGCCGCCAAATCGGGTCGCGAGCAGGCGGTCGTACCCGGTGGGCATGCCACCGCGCTGCAGGTGACCGAGCACCAGCGACCGGCATTCTTTCCCTGTCCTCTCCTGGATATGGCGCGCCAAGTGCTCGGCGACACCGCCAACGCGTTTCGCCTGGCCGGGCATCGATTCGCCCATCACGGATTCGGCGCCGCCCTTTGGAAATGCGCCCTCTGCCACGACTACGACATCAAAAAAACGGCCGCGTCGCTCACGTGACATGATCGCGTCACACACGATCGACAGATCGTATGGAATCTCGGGAATGAGGATGGCGTGCGCGGCGCCCGCGACCCCGGAGTGCAGTGCGATAAACCCCGAATGCCGCCCCATCACCTCCATCACGATCACGCGGTCGTGGCTCTCTGCAGTCGTATGGAGTTTGTCGATCGCCTCCATCGCCGTGTTCACGGCGGTATCGAACCCGAAAGTGCTGATCGTTCCGCTCACATCGTTGTCGATGGTCTTGGGCACGCACACAACCCGCATCCCTTTCGCGGCAAGCTGCTGCGCGATCGCGAGGGACCCGTCGCCGCCGATTGAAATGAGCGCGTTGATGCCGAGGTTGCGCGCGTTCTCGAGCAGCTCATCTGATCTGTCGATCTCGACGAACGCGCCATCGGCCTGCCGCACGGGATAGCAGAACGGGTTGCCTCGGTTCGTGGTCCGGAGGATTGTCCCGCCGAGATGGCCGATCCCGCGAACTTCGTCGCGCGTGAGCGGGATGACCTCGTCGTCGCCGAGCAGTCCGGCGTACCCCTTCTTGATGCCGAGGACATGCCAGCCGCGATCAATGCCGGTGAGCACCGCTGCGCGGATCACCGCGTTGAGCCCGGGGGCGTCGCCGCCGCCGGTCGAGATCGCAATCCTCACCGGCCCGGCGCGCTCTCGACGAGGCGCAAAATCTCACCTGGCTGCGCGTGACGGCCAAGTTTCGACTTCTCGAAAATGGGCACGCCGTCGAGCGACACCTCAAAGCGTCCGCCGCCGGACGGATTCATCGTGATCTCGGCGCTGGGGTAGCGCTCACGAATCGCCGCCGCCAGACTGACGGCACGGGGTTCGTAGCTTCACGCGGTGCAGTACTCAATGGCGATGTGCACACACTCCTCCCGTGGAATCGACCCCCGCAATATATCCAACACGCGCGGCCGGCCGTGAGTTCAGTTCGCCAGCGCAGCGGTCGCCGAGTCGAGCGCCAGCGCGGCCCATCGCGCGTACTGCGCGGCGGTCGGATGGAGTCCGTCCTTCGCTCCGACCCATCCCGCGTGAACCTCACGCGATGCGGGCGTCACGTCCACCCAGCGCGCGCCGGCAGCGGCGGTCTCCTCCCGGCCGATCGCGTTGAAGTGGTCAATTTCAGCGCCGATCTTCGCGCGGTCGCGGCCCTTCGCGAACGGCGTGACGCCCCAGTCGGGAATCGACAGAACAACCACGTGCGACGCATGGCCGCCCGCGAAACCGACCGCCTGCGCGAGCAGCGCCTTGAACTCGGTGCGGTACTGTTCGGCGTCGCGTCCCCGATACTGGTTGTTGACGCCAATCAGCAGGGTCACGAGCGCGTACGGTCCGCGCGGCGCGGCGGCCTTGATGCCCGCGGCAAGCTCGTCGGTGGTCCACCCGGTGCGGGCGATGATCTCCGGATCGGCGACGTCGATTTTCTTGGCGCGAAGGTCCTTCGCGAGCTGCACTGGCCAGCGCCCCGCAGAGTCGACTCCTTCACCGATCGTGTACGAGTCACCGAGTGCGAGGAATCGCATGCTTTCGTTCCGCATTCCGGATCTGGAGGATGCCGAGACAATCGCGAGGGTTGAAACCAAAACGAACATGGCGGAGCGTATCATGGCCGCTCACTTTACCACGGCGACGCCCGTGGCATTGCCGAGGCGCGAGAGCGTCGTGTCGTGTTTCGCGATGACCGTGCGCAAAGAATCGACGACGCCTTCGAGCGTCGCGTTTTCCGTGCGCAGATCGTTGAGCTGGTCGCCGATGTCATTCATCTGCTGCGCCTCCCGGGCCGCGGACGCGGGACTCTGCACGCACGCCGTGATCGCCGCGGCCGTGAGCGCGACAAGGGCGACGTGACGTGCGCGAACGGACTGTGCCATGGGCAAACTCCCGAAGTATGGCCGGCGCGAGATGAAATGATCCGGCACGCAACGCCGCGATGACGATCCCGCGCGTCCGTGAACGTATATCAGCATCGACTCGTTCGGGAGCCGAGCATGCCGGCATTTCGCCGTGGGATGACGATCGTGGAACTGCTGGTGATGATGGTAATTCTCGGCGTGCTGGCAGCGATCGCCGTGCCCCGCGCCGTCACGGCAATCGACCGGCTCAGCGTGCGCGGCGCGACCCAGGACGTCGTGCTCACGCTCGCGGCCGCTCGGGCGGCGGCAAGCCGCGGTGACGCCTATGTGTCGTTCGTGGCGGACACGCATGCCGGACGGGTGCGCGTCGTCAGCGGCGGCGAAGTGCTGGTCGAACGCGACCTCGCGCGCGCCCGCGGAATCACGCTCCAGGCTTCGCGCGAGTCCGTGACCTTCGGCCCCGGCGGACTCGGCTGGGGCGCGGCCAACACGACCGTCATAGTCAGCCGCGGCGCGCGTTCGGACACGGTCGTGATGTCAAGGCTGGGCCGCGTCCGCACCGCATGGTAGTCGTGATCGGTCCTCGGTCTTCGGTCTTCGGTCTTCGGTCTTCGGTCTTCGGTCCTCGGTCTTCGGTCCTCGGTCCCGTCACGTCCCGAAATCGTACCCCGGCACCGAGATCCGCGGAATGGCCTGCGCGATCACCCGCTCGATCGACTTCACCATCGCGATCTCATCGGCGCACATGAACGTGTATGCGTCGCCGGTGCTGGCCGCGCGGCCGGTGCGACCGATGCGGTGAACGTAGTCCTCGGCCTGCTGCGGGACGTCGAAGTTGATCACGTGCGAAATGCCGGAGATATCGAGGCCGCGCTGCGCGATGTCGGTTGCGACGAGCACGCGCAGCTTGCCGTTCTTGAAGTCCTCGAGCGCCTTGGTACGCTGGCCCTGCGTCTTGTCCGCGTGCATCGCGCCGGCCTTGATGCCTTCGCGTTCCAGCGTCTTCACCACGCGGTCGGCGCCATGCTTTGTGCGCGTGAAGACGAGTACGCTGTCGAGACTTTCCTTCTTCAGCAGCTCGGTCAGCAGGGCGCTCTTCTTCTCCTTGGGGCACGGATAAACGAAGTGCTGCACGGTGGTCGCGGCGCCGGACCGGCGGCCGACCTGCACCACGACCGGCTTGCGCAGATACTTGCGGGCGAGCGCCTCGACTTCCGGAGGCATCGTCGCGCTGAAGAGCAGCGTCTGGCGATAGGCATGCAACTGCGCCACGATCCTGTTGATCTGCGGCGCGAACCCCATGTCGAGCATGCGGTCTGCTTCGTCGAGGACGAGTACTTCAATCTCGTCGAGCACGACGTTCTGCTTTTCGAGATGGTCGAGCAGCCGGCCCGGCGTCGCGACCACGACGTCGACCCCGCCGCGCAGGGCCTTCACCTGCGGTTCGTAGCCAACGCCGCCGTACACCGGAATCACCGTGAGCCCAGAATGCTTGCCGTACTTGCGGAAGCTCTCCTCGACCTGCACGCAGAGTTCGCGCGTCGGCGTCAGGATCAGCGCGCGGGTGCGGTGCGGCCCGCCAAGCAGGCGCTCGATGATCGGAATCACGAACGCGGCGGTCTTGCCGGTGCCGGTCATCGCGAGGCCGATGAGATCGCGCCCCTTGAGCGCGAGCGGCACCGCTTGGGCCTGAATCGGCGTCGGCGTCTTGTAGCCGGCGTCGGACAGTGCCTTGAGCATCGGCGCCGTGAGACCGAGGTCGGCAAACGTGATATCGATCGTGGCCGCTTCGGCTTGGGCGAGCGTACCGCCGGGCGCCGGGGCGACCGCCGGCGTTGCAACAGTGCGCGCAACCGCCCCTGTGCGCGGCGTGCGGCGCGCGGCGGGACTCGCCGCTTTCTTCGTCTTCATTTCAACTCGTGAGGTTTGGCTCCGCGGTGAGCCAATCCCTCCGCGAATCGGAAGATCGGCTCGATGGGACCCGGGGCGCACGCAAGCGTGCACATGCGACCGGCCGGCTTATCCCGTCTGACCCCAAACCTAATCGCATTAGAGATCATCTCGCAAATGGATTTGATGAGATTGATGCGGGAGGCGGGACTTCCCGGCTGATGCGAGACGCGGGGTTGGGATGCGAGAAGCGGGACGCTCCTTGATGCGAGAAGCCGGGGCGACCCGTCTCCCGCATCGAGAGGCGTCCCGGTTCGCGCATCCCTACCCCGCTTCTCGCATCAGACGGAGAGTCCGCAATCCCGCTTCCAACTGGAGGACGATGCGCGTTGCGTGGCCTGCGCTGTGAGTGAGAAGTCGTGGGAGTGGGGTAATTGGTTCTTGGCTATGGGACCAGGGGACATATGAGAATTTCGTCCCACAGCCATTGACCAAGAACTCGAATCCCAGAGCATCTCACGCGAAGCTAATTACTCGCGCCGGTGGCGGCCGGGAGTCTTGAGTTCCAACGTGGCACACCATTCGGGCTACTCCGCGAGGAAATCGAGCAGCAGCCGATTCACAGTCTCGGGTATCTCTTCCATTACGACATGCCCGCCGCCCTCTATCCATTGCAGGCGGCCGTGTGGGAGTGCGCCCACGAGCCGCTCAACGCCATCGGGACGCACGGTGCGATCGAGCGTTCCGAACACGACCAGAGTCGGCGTTGTGATCCGCGCGAGCGCCTCAGGCGTCGCGACCTCCCAGTCGAACTCTCGCAGC
>JBOHTH010000034.1:0-8039 GCA_050733535.1 Gemmatimonadaceae bacterium
TGCGCGGACTCGCGTACTACACCGGACTCGTATTCGAACTCTTCGACGCGAAAGGCGAATTGCGCGCGATCTGCGGGGGCGGGCGCTACGACACCCTGCTAAACGACCTCGGGGGCGTGGATATTCCTGCGCTCGGCTTCGGCATGGGTGACGTCGTGCTCGGCGAGCTGCTCAAGGAACGGAACCTGATGCCGGAGCGGTCCGGCACCGGCGCCGATCTCTATTTCGTCGGCGGCAACGGCACGCTCGCGCATCCCGTTGGCGACGCGTTGCGGCTCGCCCATCTTCTGCGCGATGCGGGCCTGAGCGTGGACTACGGCCTGAGCGCCGAGCGGTACCAGACGCAACCGACGCGGAATCAGGTGGACGGCGCGAAGAAGTCGGGCGCACTGGCCGCGATCTGCTTCGATTCGGAATCCGACGTGCTTGTGCAGGGGCTCGCCGGGAAACTCAAGGAAGCGCCAAGCAGGAAGTTTGCTGCACGACCGCTGCTCGCGGGCGACCCCACTGCGATCGCTGCGCTGAAGACGTGGTTCAGCGAGACCGTTTCCTCCAAGACCTCCAGTAAGGACTGATGGCCGACGACAAGAAGCTCACCACCCGCGCCGAAGATTTCAGCGCGTGGTACAACGAGGTTGTCCTTCGCGCCGAGCTCGCCGACTACTCGCCGGTGAAAGGCTCGATGGTCATCCGTCCCAACGGCTATGGCATTTGGGAGCGGATGCAGCGCGCGCTGGACGACATGTTCAAGGCGACCGGCCACCAGAACGCGTACTTCCCGCTCTTTATTCCTGAAAGCTTCATGAAGAAGGAGGCGCAGCACGTCGAGGGATTTGCGCCGGAACTTGCCGTCGTGACGCATGGTGGCGGCAAGAAACTCGAGGAGCCGCTCGTTGTTCGGCCCACGAGCGAGACGATCATCTACCACATGTACGCCAAGTGGGTGCAGTCGTACCGCGACCTGCCGATCCTCATGAACCAGTGGGCGAACGTCGTGCGCTGGGAAATGCGGACGCGGCTTTTTTTGAGGACGCTCGAGTTCCTCTGGCAGGAGGGGCACACCGCGCACGCCACGCACGACGAGGCAGAGGCCGAGACGCTGACGATCCTCGGCATCTACCGCCGCTTTGCGGAGGAGTGGATGGCGATGCCGGTGCTTACCGGACTCAAGAGCGAGAACGAAAAGTTCGCGGGTGCGCTGCGCACGTACTGCATCGAGGCGATGATGCAGGACAACAAGGCGCTGCAGGCCGGCACGTCCCACAACCTCGGGCAGAATTTCGCCAAGGTGTTCGACCTCAAGTTCCAGGCCGAGTCTGGCGAAATGGCTTATGCGTGGAACACCAGCTGGGGAGTGTCGACGCGCATGGTGGGCGGGCTGGTGATGTCGCACGGCGACGACAACGGGCTGGTGACGCCGCCACGGCTCGCGCCGATCGAGGTCGTGATCGTTCCGATCTGGAAAACCGACGATGAGCGCGCGAAGCTCGTGGAGGCCGCGAACAAACTGAAGGCCGAACTGACCTCGTGGACTGGGCGTGGAGAAGATCGCATTCGTGTCCACATCGACGCGCGCGAAGGGATGAAGCCCGGCGCCAAGTATTACGAATGGGAGCTTCGCGGTATTCCGCTGCGCCTTGAACTCGGCCCAAAGGATCTCGAGAAGCAGTCGGTGTTCTCCGCGCGCCGCGACACGCGTGCGAAGGCTGCCATCCCGATGGCTGGCGTCGCCGCGTCTGTCGCACAGCTGCTCACGGCGATCCAGTCCGACCTCTTCACGGCTGCCAAGGCGCGGCGCGAGGCAGCCTCGCACCGCGGGAAGATCTCCTACTCGCAGTTCAAGGAAATTATGGAAGGACCCGGCGGGTTCGTGTATGCCGGGTGGAACGGCGACCCCGCGGTCGAAGCGCAGGTGAAGGAGGAGACGAAGGCGACGATTCGCGTGATCCCCGACGCCGAGTTCCGGTCGCCCGAGGCGCCTTCCACCTGCATGGTCACCGGGCAGCCCGCGAAGTACGAGGTCGTGTGGGCCAAAGCGTACTGACTGCCGCCTTCGCCCGGCGCGACGGCGTTCTCCACTGCGAGGACGTCGCCGCGGAGGACATCGCGCACCAAGCGGGGACGCCGACGTTTGTGTACAGCGCGGCGGTGCTGCGGGACCGGTACCAGCGCCTCACGTCGGCGCTGGCGGGCGTGAAGCACCGCATTCACTACAGCCTCAAGGCGAACGCGAATCGCGGCGTGCTTGGCGTGCTGCGCGAACTCGGCTCGGGCGTGGATGTCGTGAGCGGCGGCGAGCTGTATCGCGCGCTGAAAGCCGAGTTTCATGGGCCCGACATTATTTTTGGCGGGGTTGGGAAAACCGCGCACGAGCTGCGTGAAGCGCTGAAGGCCGGCGTGAAGCTGGTCAATGTCGAATCAGAAGCCGAGCTGCACTTGCTCGACGCCATCGCGCGGGAACTCGGAGTGGTGGCTCCCGTGGGATTCCGGATCAATCCCGAGGTTACAGTCGAGAACCCGCACGCGTACATCGCAACGGGATCACGCGGCCACAAGTTCGGCATTCCGCACGACGAGGCGCCGGCGCTCGCGGCCGTCGCACACACGCTGAAGGGCGTGGAGTTGATCGGGCTGGACATGCACGTCGGGTCGCAGCTCGCGACGCTCGAGCCATATCGCGCCGGGCTGGATCGCCTCCGCGACATCGCGGCAAAAATCACGGCGCTGGGCGCCCGGATTCGTTACGTGGACATCGGCGGCGGTCTGCCCGTGCGCTACGACGACGGTGACCCCGAGGCCGATCTCGACGCATTTGCGGCCGCGATCGGACCCGCGGTCGACGCGATGAACGCGGAACTCATCGTCGAGCCCGGGCGATTTTTCGCTGCGGCCAGCGGTGTGCTGCTTGCGCGCGTTCTGTACAGGAAGCGCAGCGGCGGGAAAGATTACGTGATCGCGGATGCGGGGATGACGGAACTGCTCCGGCCGTCGCATTACGACGCATACCATTTGATTGAATCGGCGGCGCCCAACGGGGAGCGCGCGGTGGTCGACGTCGTTGGACCTGTGTGCGAGAGCGGCGACTTTCTCGCGCAGGACCGTGAGATGGACGCGGTGGAGCCTGGCGATCTCCTCGTGATCCACACGGCGGGGGCGTATGGTTACGTGATGTCCTCCAATTACAACGCGAGGCCGCGCGCAGCCGAAGTGCTGGTCGATGGCGCACGATTCGCGGTCGTAACGGCGCGGGAATCGTACGAGGACCTCGTGCGGCTCGAGCAGGCCCACCCAGAATGGAGGGACGCCTGATGCTCGTTGGTCTGATGTCCGACACCCACGATCGCATTCCGGCGATCGCGGAGCTCCTCAAGCAGATGACCGACCGCGGCGTGGGAATGGTGTTGCACGCCGGCGACTTCTGCTCACCATTTTCGCTGAAACCGTTCCAGGATGCGAACGTCGCGCTCGCGGGCGTGTTCGGGCGGAACGACGGCGATCCCGAAGGGCTGAAGGCGTTCGCGGAGCAGGGGATGGGGCATGAGCTGTTCGAGTCGCCGCACAGCCTGACGATTGGCGAGCACAAGATCCTCCTCGTGCATGACATCGGCGACGTGGCGGCACGGTCGATCAAGGCGCATCACGTGGTGGTGCACGGCAGCGAACACCAGCAGTCCATGAAGACGCGCGGCGAATCGCTCATCATCAACCCGGGTGAAGCCTGCGGGTGGATCAACGGCGCGCCGACGGCCGCCGTGCTGGACCTGGACAGCAAACACGTGGAGTTTTTGAAACTGTCCGAGCCGCAGTGGCAGTTCTAAAGAAGTTCCGCGTTCCGCAGTTCCCGCCCTCCGCCTTGTTTCGTAATGTCTTCTAGGATTCTGATTCTCGACTGCGGCAGCCAGTTCACCCAGCTCATCGCGCGCCGCGTGCGCGAGGCCAACGTGTACTCGGAGATCCATCCGCCGACGCGGTCGCTGCCATGGATCAAGGACTGGAAGCCGACGGGCATCATCCTGAGCGGCGGTCCGAACTCCGTTACCGACGAAGGCGCGCCGAACTTCGACAAAGGGATTCTCGACGTCGCGCCGCTGCTCGGCGTTTGCTACGGCATGCAGTGGATCACGCACGCCGAGGGCGGCAAGGTGCTGGCGGGCAGCGCGCGCGAATACGGGCGCGCGATGATCACTGTGGACGAGCCGACCGGCGTCTTTGCCGGCTTCGTGAAGGGTGAGGAGTTGCAGGTTTGGATGAGTCACGGCGACCACGTGGGCACACCTCCGCCAGGCTACGTGAAGACCGCGTCGAGCGGCGGGTCGGTCGCGGGGTTCCGCCATGCGACCAAGCCGATTCACGCGATCCAGTTCCATTCCGAGGTCGCGCACACGCTGCGCGGCGCGGAGATCATCAACAACTTTCTGTTTGGCGTGTGCAAGGCGAAACCGGACTGGACGACGGGCTCGTTCGTCGAGCGCGAGATCGCGAGGATTCGTGAACTCGTCGGCGACAAGCACGTGATCTGCGGACTTTCCGGTGGCGTGGACTCGTCCGTCGCGGCCGCACTTGTGCACCGCGCGATCGGTGACCAGCTCACCTGCATCTTCGTAGACACCGGCCTCCTCCGTCTTGGCGAACGCGAGCAGGTGGAGAAAACATTCAAGGCGCACCTCGGGATCAAGCTCGTGACGATTCGAGCGGAGGAGCGGTTTCTTTCTGCTCTTGCCGGCGAAGCCGAGCCGGAGAAGAAGCGCACGATCATCGGACATACATTCATCGACGTGTTTGAGGACGCGGCTGCCGCGGCGGGGCAGGACGCCGCGTTTCTCGTGCAGGGGACGCTGTACCCCGACGTCATCGAGAGCGTGAGCGCCAAGGGCGGTCCTAGCGCGACGATCAAGACGCACCACAACGTGGGCGGTCTCAAGCCCGGCATGAAGTTCAAACTGATCGAACCGCTGCGCGAACTGTTCAAGGACGAAGTCCGGAGCGTCGGCCGCGAGCTCGGGCTGCCGGAAGAAATGGTCGGCCGCCATCCGTTCCCTGGGCCCGGCCTGGCGATTCGCGTGCTCGGCGCCGTTGATGGGAAGTCGCTCGACACGCTGCGGAAGGCGGACGCCATTTACCTCGAAGAAATCCGCGCCGCGGGACTCTACGACAAGATCTGGCAGGCATTCGCGGTGTTTCTGCCGATTCGCTCGGTGGGCGTGATGGGAGATTTCCGCACGTACGAGCACGCGATCGCCCTGCGTGCGGTGACGAGCACAGACGGGATGACCGCCGACTGGTACCCGTTTCCGCACGATGTGCTTGCGCGGATCTCGAGTCGGATCATCAACGAAGTGTCGGGCGTCAACCGTGTGGTGTACGATGTGAGTTCCAAACCGCCGGCGACGATCGAGTGGGAGTGATACCGCCACGGCGGCCTGCGGAACAATAGGGATGGGTCTTCGACAAATACGGCCGACGCGCGCGGAGCTTGGTGAAATGCTGCGGCTCGCCTGGCCCGTCGTGCTCGCCCAAGTCGGCATCATGCTGATGGGCGTCGTGGATACGGCGATGGTCGGGCGCGTGGGCACATCCGCCGTCGCCGCTGTGGCGCTTGGGCACATTTACTGGGTCAACGTCACCATCGGCGGTCTGGGGATCTTGATGGTTCTGGACCCCGTGGTGTCGCAGGCTACGGGCGCCAACGACGACTCAGCCGTCGCGCGTGGTGTTCAGCGGGGCATCATCATGGCGCTGGCGCTCAGTGTGCCATCGGCGCTGCTGCTCATCCCCGGTGAGTTCTTCTTTTCGGTGCTTCGCCAGCCGGTTGACGTCACGCCTGTCGCCGCGACGTTCTCGCGGATCTCGATCGCCGGCATGGTGCCGTTCTACCTGTTCTACGCGCTGCGGCAGTCGCTTCAGGCGATGGCCGAGACGCGCCCGGTCGTGATCGCGATCGTCGTGTCGAACGTCGTGAACTTCGTGCTCGACTACGCGCTCATTTACGGTCACTTTGGCTTTCCGGCGCTTGGCGTTCAAGGTTCGGCCATCTCCACCGTGATCAGCCGATGGCTCATGTTCGCGCTCGTCGCCTGGTTCGGATGGCGGCAACTGCGCGGCGCGATCGTCCCGTGGCGGGCGGAGTCTGGCCGCATTGGGCCGCTGCTGAGAATGGCGCGCATCGGCTTGCCGGTCGGCTTGCAGAGCTGGCTCGAAATCGCGGTTTTCTCTGGCGGCGCGATCGCGCTCGGCTGGTTCGGCGCGGTGCCGCTCGCAGCGCACGAAGTGGCGATCAATCTTGCCGCGCTGACGTTCATGTTCCCGATGGGCGTCTCCGCTGCGGCGGCGGCCATGGTGGGCCGCGCGATCGGCCGCAACGATCTGTCCGGGGCGCGAAGGGACGCGGTTGCCGCACTGGCGATCGGCACCTCGTTCATGGCCGTCGCGGCCGTACTCTTCCTGACGATTCCGGTGGCGCTGGCGATGCTCTTTGTGCACGATCCGGAGACGATCGCCACCGCCGCGTCACTCATCTTCATCGCGGGAATCTTCCAGCTGTTCGATGGGATTCAAGCCGTGGCCACCGGCGTGCTGCGCGGCACGGGCGACACGCGCGTGCCGATGCTGCTTCACCTGCTGGCGTTCTGGGGCGTGGGGATTCCGCTTTGCCTCTGGCTGGCATTTCGCGCCGGCCTCGGGCCGCAGGGCGTGTGGTGGGGCTACGTCGGGGCGCTCATGGTGGCGGCGACGATCCAGCTGCTGCGCGTGCGGTGGCGGCTGAGGCAGGATATCCGGCGCTTGCAGATTGACGAGTCGGCGGAGTGGGCCGTTGTTCAAGGCGTATAACCGATACCGTGTTGATGGGCTTTGGGTGAGATGCTCTGGGGGTAGAGGCGTTAGTCGTTGGCTGTGGGACAACGCAACGCTTACCCGTCGCAGTCAGGCCTTGGTGGCACAGCCAATGACTAATCACCCCAATCACAAACCTTCTCACCCAAAGCACAGAACGCACCGAGTTGAGCCGCGTTCTGTTAGAATTCCCCATCTATGGCGAACGCAGTTGTGAAGTCAGCAGGAGGCCGCTGGAGAGATTCGCGCGTCATGCGCGTGCTCCAGCGCGTTGTGCTTATCCTCGTGCTGCTCTACGCGGCGGTCGGCGCGTGGGCGGTGTACCGCTCATGGGTGCAGGTGCGGACGCTCGAGCTGCATGTGGTGAGCGACAACGTGCGTCCCGGAATCCCCGCGCTGGTCGAGGTGGTGACGTCAGGCGTAACGACCGTCGACGTGAAGCTCGAGCTGGTGCAGGGCGACCGCCGCGAAACGCTTTCGACGCTGCGCATCGTGCCCGCGCGTCAGGCGTTCTTCAACCCGCGCATCCGTCAGGGGACGATGATGCCGTCGTTCTCGCCGGAGTTCCTCGCGCACTTTCGTCCGGGGCCGGCAATCGTACGCGCGACCGCCACCGGGCGAAGGAAGTGGCTGATGACTCCAAGCCCGGTGGTGAAGGAAGTGCCCGTCGTCATCGCCGCGCCGTCGAACTGATCGCGCGGAGCGGCGGAGCTAGACGCCCTTCTCCTCCAGCAGCTTCATGAACTCACCCGGCTGCGAAATGCTCAGCAGCCGCTCGGGCACGTCCGGCTCCTTGGAGAACTGCGCGATCTTGCCGAGGACGGGGAGGTATTGGTTGGACACTTCGAGCGGCGGCGCGACGATCAGGAAGAAGAAGTGCACCGGCTTTTCGTCGATGGCCTTGAAGTCCACGCCGTCCCGCTTGCGGCCGAACGCGACGCGCAGCTTGCTGACGACCAGCGACCGGCAGTGGGAAATCGCGATTCCGCGTCCGATGCCGGTCGAGCCGAGGTTCTCGCGACGCTTCAGCATCTTGAAGAGCATCGCCTCGTTTTTTTCGTCGAGGCCGAGGAGGGCGATCAGTTCCTTGAGGACGTCGTCTTTCGTCGTGCCGTCGAGGTTGAGCTTGACGGCATCTTCGGAAAAAAACTCACGCAGTTCCATTCAGTTCCTCGGTCGCAGGCACGTCGATGGGTATTCGCTAAGGT
>JBOHTH010000035.1:0-21266 GCA_050733535.1 Gemmatimonadaceae bacterium
TCACCGTCGCACTCTGGTTTCCGTTCATGGGTGGCGACGCGATCCGGCCGTCGCGACTCGCGCTCTGGCTGGGAGGCACGCGGGCCCGCTGGCCGACGGTCAGCCGCTCGCGGACGACTGCGGCCGCAGCCGCCGCCGCGGCGGTCGTCGTCGCGATCGGCATCATGCGTCTCAAGCCCAACGACGATATCCGCCTCCTGCAGAACTCTCCGCCGGGAATCATGGAGCAGGAAGGTGAAGTTGGGCGCATTCTTCGCGCGCCCGCCATGACCCAGTTCTACGTCGTCAGGGCGCCGAGCGAAGCGGAGCTGCTCTCGCGCGAGGAGCAGCTGCGCACGCGGCTCGACAGCCTCGTGGGCACGGGTGCGATCGACGGATATCAGGCGGTCTCGTCGTGGGTTCCGTCGGCGGAGACGCAGGCCCGCGACCACGAACTCCTTGCCACGCGCCTGTACGGCGCTTCCGGTCCGCTGCCGCGCTTGGCGCGCGCGCTTGGCGAGGGCACGGCGTGGGCCGATGCGACGCAGCGGCGGCTCGCGGCGCCAGCATCTCCCGTCACGATCAGGGACTGGCTCGCCAGCCCCGTTTCGGAACCCTACCGGCATCTGTGGCTGGGTGAGGCCGGCGGGGAATGGGCGAGCGTCGTATCGTTGCAGGGGATCGACGACGCGAAGCTTTCGAGTCTCGATGCGGCGGCGGCCGGTCTGCGCGGCGTGACATACGTCGACAAGATCGCCGAAATTTCCGGGCTGCTCGGGCGGTACCGTCGCGAGATGGGCTGGGTGATCGCGTGCAGTTATGTCGTGATTTTTTTCCTGCTCTTGCCTCGCTATGGGCGGCGCGCGTGGCGCGTGGTCGCGCCGAGCATCCTGGCGAGCCTTGCGGCGCTCGCGTTCTTCGGCATCGTCGGCCAGCCGCTGCAGCTTTTTCATGTGCTGGCGCTGCTGATCATTTTTGGCAGCGGCGTGGACTACGCGATCTTCCTGATCGAGCGGCCGGACGCGCGCGAAGGCAACGCGTGGCTCGGCGTCGGCCTGTCGGCGATCAGCACATTGCTGTCGTTCGGCCTATTGGCACTCAGCCAAACGCCGGTGCTGCGTGCATTCGGCCTGACGATGCTGGTGGGCATCACGGTCTCGATGCTGGCATCGCCATATTTTTGCACGGACCGGTGACACGAGCTGCGGCGCTTGACAGGGCTGCGGCGCTCCGCTGCGGAGGCCCGGGCGGGATGGTATAATAGGCGACGGCATGTCCCCCAGGAAAAACGGTCGAGGCCGGATGACTTCTGTCTTGCTGATCCAGTACTCGCAGAGCGGGCAACTGTCGGATGTCGCGCGGCATGTGATCGCGCCGCTCGTCGAGTCGCCGGATGTCGAGGTCACGGTCGAGACATTGAAGCCGGTGGACGCGTACCCGTTTCCATGGCCGGTGCTCCGCTTTTTCGACACGTTCCCCGAGGCGGTTTACCTGGACGCGCCGCCGATGCAGCCCGTCGCTGTCGACACCGCCAAGCGCTTTGATCTGGTGATCCTGGCGTATCAGGTGTGGTTTCTCTCGCCGTCGCTGCCGGTCACGGGTTTCCTCAAGAGCGCCGCGGCGAAAGCGCTGTTGCGTGACACGCCGGTCGTGACGGTCATCGCCTGCCGCGACATGTGGCTCATGGCCCAGGAGCAGGTGAAGGTGCTGCTCGCGGAGTGCGGAGCACGCCTTGTCGGCAACGTTGCGCTGGTGGACGAGGCTGGCACCGCCGGCAGCTTCCTCGCCACGCCGCTGTGGGTGCTGACGGGAAACCGCGGCCCGCGCCTGTTTGGACTCATTCCGCGCGCGGGCGTGAAACCGGAGCAGATCGCGGGATCGCGCAGGTTCGGCGAGCGGATGAAGGAGGTGCTCCTGGGTGGGCGGGCGATCGATGGAACGCTGCTCCAGCACCTCGGCGCGGTGCACGTGAACGACAAGCTGATCGCCAGCGAAAAGACGGCGCGACGGAGCTTCCTGATCTGGGGCAAGCTGTTTCGCACGCTCGGCAAACAGGGCGCGTTCGCGAGGAAGCCCGTGGTGCTCGTTTACATTGTGTTTCTGCTGACGCTGATCCTCACATTCCTTCCGTTGAGCATTTTGTTGAAGGCGATATTCGCCCCTTTGACGCGCAACCGGGTCGTCGCGCAGAAGGCATATTTCGGCGGTCCCTCCGGCGCCTGAGCAGAGCTTCCGATGACGGAAAACGCGTACATCACCAACGTAGCCTCGTTCCTGCCCGGCGCAGCCGTGTCCAATGACCAGATGGAGGAGCGGCTCGGGCTCGTCGGCGGCAAGCCATCGCGAGCCCGGAGACCGGTGTTGCGCTCCAACGGGATCATGTCGCGACACTACGCGATCGATCCGGCCACCGGGCTCAGAACGCACACGAATGCCGCCCTCGCGGCCGAGGCCGTCCGCCTTCTCGACACGGACGCGTTTTCACTCGATACGATCGACTGTCTCGCCTGCGGCACGAGCGTCCCCGACCAGCTCATGCCGAACCACGCGTGCATGGTGCACGGCGAGATTGCATCGCCGCCATGTGAAGTCATGTCGGCGTCCGGTGTATGCCTGAGCGGCCTGATCGCGCTGAAGTATGCGACGATGGGCGTGAAGAGCGGAGAATTCAGGCATGCCGTCGCGGTCGCGTCGGAAGTGGCGTCCGCGATTTTGCGCGCGCGTTTTTTCGAGGACGAACTTGACGCGAAGGTCGCCGCGCTCGAGGAACATCCCGCGATTGCCTTCGAGAAGGACTTCCTGCGCTGGATGCTCTCCGACGGCGCCGGCGCCGCGCTGGTCGAGCCGGCGCCGGCGAAGCGCGGCCTTTCGCTGCGCATCGACTGGATTCTCGAGCGCTCGTACGCGAACGAGATCGACGCGTGCATGTATCAGGGGGCCGAGAAGCTCGAGAACGGGCGGCTGCGGGGCTGGATGGACTACGAGCCACACGAATGGCTTGAGCGATCGGTCTTCGCGATCAAGCAGGACGTGAAGCAGCTCAACGAGCATATCGTCCATTTTACGGTGGAGCGGGGGCTGGGCGAGGTGCAGCGCCTCAAGGGCCTCACGCCGTCGCAGGTGGACTGGTTCCTGCCGCACTATTCGTCTTCGTACTTCCGCGACAAGCTCGCGGCGGGAATGGAGAACGTTGGATTCACGATTCCAAAGGAACGCTGGTTCACGAACCTCACCACCAAGGGGAACACCGGGTCCGCGGCGATGTTCATCATGCTCGACGAACTCTTTCGCTCCGGTCAGTTGAAGCTGGGGCAGCGCCTGCTCGCGTACGTGCCGGAAAGCGGGCGCTTCTCGACGGGATTCATGCACCTCACGGTTTGCGACGCCGGACACGCATGAAAGAGGGCGACGTCCCGCAGGACCGCGCGCGGACGCTCGACGGCCAGCGAAAAGCGCTGTACGCCGTCGACGAGCACGGGGAGTATCAGATCGTGAAGTCCGCGGGGTGGGAAGCCGAGGAGATCGTGCTGCATCAGGCGATCGTGGAGTGCAACGAGCAAACGGCAGACGCCCACGACCGCGCCCGCCGCGGACTCACCTCACCGCTCGAGTATCACATGCGCCGCCGCCGGATGGATGTCCTGGTGCTCGCGCAGAGCACGGGATTTTTCCAGTGGCAGGTGCGCCGGCACTTGCGGCCCGAGACCTTCCAGCGCCTTTCACCGCGGCAATTCGCCCGGTACGCGGATGCGCTCGGCCTGACGGCGGAGCAGCTCGTCACGCTCCCGGTGTCACCATGACCTCGATCGCAGTTCCCTTTGAGCACCAGCAGACCGCGCATTGCGAGAGCGGCGTGATCTCGGCGCTGCTCCGGGACAAGCAGACGCCGTTGTCCGAGGCAATGGCGTTCGGCATCGCAGCGGGAATGACCTTCGCATACCTCCCGTTCGTCAGGATCGGCGGCCAGCCGCTGATTGCGTACCGCATGCCGCCCAAGCGCATTATCTCCGGGCTCACCCGGCGGCTCGGCATCACGATGGCATACGAGCGATTCAGTACGCCGGCCGAGGGGATGCGCGCACTTGACGCGCACCTCGCCGCCGGTCGCGCCGTTGGATTGCAGACATCGGTGTTCTGGCTGCCCTACTTTCCGCCGGACATGCGTTTCCACTTCAACGCGCATAACCTCGTCGTCTACGGCAAGCGCGATGACCGGTATCTCATCAGCGACCCCGTGTTCGAACAGCCGGTCGAGAGCGACGCAGAATCGCTGGCAAAGGCCCGCTTTGTGCGCGGCGCCCTCGCGCCGAAAGGGCTGCTGTACTATCCGACGTCGATCCCGGCACATCTCGACTTCGCGACGGCAATTCGCAAGGCGATTCGCTTCACCACCGGGATGATGCTGCACACGCCGCTCCCCGTGATCGGCGTGCGCGGGATCCGGCTCGTCGCGAGAAAGATCCGCGGCCTTTCACCGCGCGATGAAAAGCGCAACAAGCTCCTGCTCGGCCATATCGTGCGGATGCAGGAGGAGATCGGGACAGGCGGCGCGGGGTTTCGCTTCGTCTACGCGGCGTTCCTGCAGGAGGCGGCGAAGATCGTCCGCACGCCGGCGCTCGGCGAGATTGCGAACGAACTCACCGCTGCGGGCGATGCGTGGCGCACGTTCGCGCTCACCAGCGCGCAGATGTGCAAAAGCCGCGTGCCGATGGATTACGGACAGATCGCGGACCAGCTTACCAAGTGCGCTGAACTGGAGCGAGGAGTGTACCGTTCGCTGCGGCGGGCGATCGCGTAGGACAACAACGCGCAGTGCAATGGCGAGTCTTTCGGCCTCGAGTGAGAGGTTCCGCGATAAGAGTTCTTGGTAATTGGCTCTGGGAAACGTCGGCGCCACGATAGTCCCACAGCCAACGACCAAGTACTCCAATCCCAGACCATCTCACCCACAACCCAGTATTCGACTCGCTCGAAGATGAGCGACTCCTACAGCGCGACCAGTTCCGCCCTGGCCCCGTTCACCAGCGACAACCCAAAGCGACTCCCCGGATTGCGCAGCACGAACGATGTGAGCGCCGCGGCCTCGCATGCCTCGTAGCCATCGAATTCTCCCGTCTCGATCGACTCGCGCGGCACGGGCGTTCCTTCACTCTCGACGCTGCCCAGCAGGAGCCAATGACTTCCCTCCGCAGTGACGGCGTCCGGCGGCAGACCGAGCAGTGCACGGAAGCGCGGCGCCGGCAGCAGACACTCCTCGATCGCGCCGACGAGCATCTGCGACACCACACCCGACGCGAGATCGGCGGCGGCACACGCGAGCGCCGCGGCAAATGCGGCGCCCCGGCGAGATATGAAGATGCTTTCCCCGCTCAAACCGAGATTCTTGCCCACGTAGTACCCCGCACTGCTCCCGAGCGTGTTCACAAAGTTGAACGGCATCGGGAGTTTCGCATCGCGCGACACCGCATCCTGAACAATCACATTGCTGCCGATCGGGCCGACCCCGGAACTGATGTACAGCCCGCACTCCGGCGCGAGCTCATTCCCAGCCACGCACTCACCAGATCCCATGAGTGCCAGCTCGATCAGCCGGTCGATTCGGCGAAAATGTTCGCGGCGAACTGCCCGCAGGCGTTCGTCGAGCGGGGGAAGCGATTCACCATCGCGCACCGCGTGGAAATAGTGGCCTGCTCCGAGGATCGCGATCATGCGCGCTTCCCGATCAACAATGCGGTGTTGTGTCCGCCAAAGCCGAAGTAATTCAGCATGTAACAGCCTGGATGGGCCGCCGTGGTCTCGCGCGCCGGTGCGATCATGAGCGATGGATCGGGTGTCTCGAAACCAGCGGTGGCGGGAAAGAAGCCGGCCATGAGCGCCGATGTCATCAGCACGAACTCATTTACCCCGCACGCACCGAGCGTGTGGCCGATGTACGGTTTGAGCGCACAGATCGGCGGAATCTCGCTGAACACGCGGCGGATTCCCGCAGCTTCGCTCGTGTCGTTCATCGGACTCGCGGTTCCATGCGCCTTGATTCCCCGAATGTCGCGGCGGTCCACGCCGGCCTGCGCCAGCGCGGTTTCCTGAAGCGCGGCGATGCTTCGGCCATCAGGATGCGCCGTCGTCACACGGTAGGAATCGAGATTGGACGCCCCCGCGATCAGGTGAATCCCGCTCGCATCGGCGCCTGCCGCCGAGAGCACCACCGCACCGATTCCTTCGCCGAGCACGATTCCATTGCGGCGCAGATCAAACGGGCGGAGTGTGTCGGCCAACAACTGCAAGCCGCTGAACCCGGCCAGGGTTGGAAGACTCGCAACCTCGACGCCGACCACGAGCGCATGCTCGTACCAGCCCAGCTTGATCATGCGGGCCGCGGTCATGAGGGCATTCGCGGCCGATGTGCACGCCGTGTTGAATCCGAACACGTCGCCCCGCTTTCCAATGGTGCGCTGCAGCGTCCCGGCGATCTGTTCATAGCCCAGCAGCGGCAGGGCGAGGGCGGCGTCGCGTACTTCGCTCGGAACCGCAGGCTGGATTTCGGACCGCCTGATGGAAAATGCGGATGTCCCGATGAAGACCGGGAGCCGATCGATTTCCTCCTGCGCGAGACCGGCCGCGGTTACCGCTTCGTGCGCGACGCGGGGCAGGAGCGACGCCGCACGGGTCGGATCGAACAGATCCTGCGTCCCCGGCATCGCATAAAACGGCATGCGAATACGTTCCTCCAACCCGGCGATATCGAGGATCCTCGGAACAACCTGTCCCGCGCGGAGGCGGGCGACGCACGCGTCCGTGCCGTCACCCAGGGCGCAGGACAACCCCGTGCCGCGCACGATGACGCTGGAGTGCACGCCCGTCAGGAGCGTATGAAGTCGGCGAGCGCGTTTATCGACGCGAGCGCGCTGCGCGTTTCCGTGTTTCCCTCGATTCGCTTCCCATACCGTCGCTGGACCGCCATCGCGATCTGGAGTGCATCGAGTGAGTCGAGATCGGGGCCAGAGGCCCCGAACAGCGGCGCATCATCCGCAATCTGATCGGGCGTCATCTCCTTTTGACACTCATGGATGATCAGCTCCTTCAGTTCGCGCTTGAGCGCCTCGCGGTCCGCCGCAGTCACGCGCTACCGCCCGCTCGTGCGGCGGAGCGCCACGCCAGCGAACAACAACGACGCCGCGCCGAATCCGAACAGCAGCAGCGCCTTTGGGGCGACGGTCGCGACATTTCCATCGCGCAGAAAGATATCCAGAAACCCCTCAAGTCCCCACGCCATCGGCGACGCCATCGACATCCGCTGCATGGCAAGCGGCATGACGAACCGCGGCACCATGACTCCGCCGACTGCCGCGAGCACGAGATTGGTGACGCCGGTGAGAATGGTGGCCTGCTCCACGGTGGACACGAGGTTCGCGATCAGCAGCGCGTACGACACGGCCGCAAAACTCACGGCCAGCGCCATGACCGCGAGCCCGGCGGTGGAGTGCCCGAGGGTCAGCGCGTCGCCGCCAAAAAGCGGTACGACATACAGCCCCACCGCGAGCATGAGCACGACCTGGACCAGGTTGATCACGTAGTACGGCACGAGCTTGCCAAGGAGCAGATGCAGCGGCGAGAGGCCGAGGCTCCGCAGTCGCGTGAACGTTCCCTGTCGGCGCTCCTGAAGCCAGGTGGTGGAAAGCGGGAGCGCGACGAAGAACATCGCGAACACGAGCCACGCCGGCACGTTCTGCTGCACGGAGGTCGGCTGCAATGCCCGCACCCCATCGGCGTAGAGCGACCGCTGGGTGATCATCTTGTCCATCGCGCCCGCCGGAATGCCGTTGATCGGAGCGGTTTGCGGGATCAGCGCGCCGAATTGCCTCACCAGCGGCGCCATGGCCTGTTTCATATAGAGCCGGCTCACCGATTCGCGAACCACGGCACTGAAGAGGAGCGCGGTCACGCGGTCCGCGTCCGGGCTCACGCTGACCTCGAGCGCTTTGGGGTCTGCGCCGGCGACGGCACGCGCAAATCCATCCGGGATTACCACCAGAAATTGCACCTTCCCCTTCCTCACGAGATCGGCGTCCTGCTGCACGCCCATTCCGGCGCCGAGATCATGGAACGACTGCTGTGCCCGGATGCCCGCGGCCAGGGTGTCGCTCAGGGCGTCCGCTGTGTCGTGGTTCACGATGAAAATTGTGAACGGCGCGCCGGCACCTTCCGCGAATTTGTCGCGCAGCGCGAGCGACATGAGCAGGATGAACAGCGTCGGCATCGCGAACAGCAGCAGCAGCGCGTGCCAGTCGCGCCGCAGCACGATCAGTTCCTTCCGGATGAGCGGGAATAGTGCGCGCACTCACCCGTCCCGCAGCTGATGGCTCGTCAGACCGAAGAAGAACGCCTCGAGGCTGCTCTCGCCGACCAGGTGCTCGCACGTGCCGTGCGCGATGAGCCGACCGGAGTCGAGTATTCCAATGTCGTCGCACAGCGACTCGACTTCCTCCATGTAATGCGAGGTATACACCACGGTCGTGCCGCGCGCGTTGATCGCCTTGATCGACTCGAGGATAAAACGGCGCGACTGCGGATCGATTCCGACCGTCGGCTCGTCGAGCAGCAGAAGGCGGGGATGATTCAGCAGGCCAATCGCGAGGTTGAGCCGCCGCTTCATGCCGCCCGACAGGCGTTCGGCGCGCACGCCGTCCGCGCTCTCGAGACCGGCGATCGCCAGCGCCTCCGCAATGCGCGCGTGCCGCGCTGCGCGCGCGATGGACTGCACGTCGGCAAAGAACGCCAGGTTCTCCGCGACGGTCAGCGTCGGGTAGAAGGCATACTCCTGCGGCACCAGCGCGCAGAGCGACTGAACTGCGGCGCGTCCGGCCGAGACATCGTGGCCTCCGATCATCGCCGACCCGGGCTTCGACGGAAGCGTGCCCGCGAGGATCGAGATCAGGGTCGTCTTGCCGGATCCGTTCGGCCCGAGCAGGCCGAACAGGCTCCCTTCGCGAACCGACAGGGTGAGCGCGTCCAGCGCCGGAACCGGCGCGCCCGGATACCGAAATGTGAGATCGCGGACGTCGATCACCGCGTGCCCCGCATGATCATGCCTTGCGGCACACGAGCAGCGACTGGCAGACGCCGATGTTGTCCACCTGTTCTGTGACGACCAATCCGGCTTTCGCGATCAGCTCGAGAAAGAGCTCCGACGGATAGAGTTGGCTGTTCCCGTTCGCAACGCCGGTGAAATAGAGCGACGTCATCTGCATGGCGAAGGCCGAGACCTCGCGCCGCTGCCGGTCCCAGAACGGCTCCAGAATGAACGCGCGCGCGTCGTCCGTCAGGGCGTGGCGCACCTTCGTGAGAATCGCGACAATCTCCGACTCCGAAAAACAGTCGAGAAACTGGCTCATCCAGATCGCGCTGAAACCGCCCGGCAGTGCGTGCGCGGGATCGAGCATGTCAGCGGGATGGAACGACACACGATCCGCAAAGCCCTGCTGCGTGATCGAGGCGAGCGCCACTGTCGCGACATGCGGCAGATCGACGATGCCGACCCTGATGCTCGGATCGGACCGCAACAGCTGCAGCGCGAATTTTCCCGTGTTGCCGCCGATGTCGAGCACCGACGCCGGCTTGTAGCGCGCGATCATCGGAACGACGAGCGGGTACGCGTCGTCGGAGTAGTAGTGATCGAAGGCAAACCAGCTCTTCTGTACATGGGCCGGCAGCTGGGCGAGCCCCTGATACACGGTGCTCCACTCGCCAAACACATGGAGCCCTTCGGGCTTTCCGTTGCGGATCGACTCGTCGAGCGAGAACATCCCCTCGTAGCAGACGTCGTGCGAGAAATCCATGTTCGCGATCGTCATGCCGTCCTTCAGGATGTACCATCCGGTCGTCGTCAGCCGGTACACGCCGCCCTTGCACGTGAGCAGGCCGATCCCGAGTCCCGCCTCGAGGAGCACTCGCACCCCGTACACGGAGAGAGCGAGCTTCCCGACGATCTCCTCCTGCGTCGCGCCGCCGCTCGCGTCGATCGCCTCGAGGATGCCGAGCACGCGCAGCGAGCGCGACGCCTGGAATACGATCGGCGCGAACGCGATGTGCTGGGCAAGCGTGATCGAGTCCGCAGCCGACAGCCGATCCGACTCGAAGAAGGGCATGGCGCTCAGGTCCTCCTGAGAATCAACGAGGTATTGATGCCACCGAAGGCGAAGTTGTTCGTCATCACATACTCGCACTCGACCCGCCGGCCCGCGCCGACAACATAGTCGAGCCCGGCGCAGTCGGACGCCACGTTGTCGAGGTTGATGTTCGGCGCCACCCAGCCGTTGCGCATCATCTCGATCGTCATCCACGCCTCGAGCGCGCCGCATGCCCCCAGCGTATGGCCCATGTAGTTCTTGAGCGTGCTCACCGGCGTGTGCGCGCCGATGACGGCGGCGGTCGCACGGCTCTCGGCGGCGTCACCCTGGTCCGTCGCCGTGCCATGCGCGTTCACGTACCCGATGGCGCCGGGCGCGAGCTGGGCATCCGAGAGCGCGAGTTCCATCGACGCGCGCATCATCTCCGCCTTTGGAAACGTGACGTGGCTGCCGTCGGAATTCGTCCCGAACCCGACAACCTCCGCGTGAATCCCCGCTCCGCGTGCGAGCGCGTGATCGCGGTCCTCAAGGATCAAAGTTCCCGCGCCCTCACCGAGTACAAGCCCGTCGCGGTCGCGGTCGAACGCACGCGGCGTAGATGCCGGCGATTCGTTCTTCACGCTGGCGGCGTACAGCGTGTCGAAAATCGCGACCTGCCGCACGTCGAGTTCCTCCGCGCCGCCCGCCACCATCACGATCTGTTTCCCGGCCTTGATCGATTCGTACGCGTAGCCGATCCCCTGACTCCCCGACGTGCACGCGCTGGACGTGGGGACGATGCGCCCGGTAATGCCGAAAAACACGCCGATATTCACGGCCGCCGTGTGGCTCATCATTTTCAGATATGTCGTCGCGCTCACGCCGTCGCGGCTCTTGTTCCACACCATGCGCGTAAAATCCTCGAGGGCGTCGGGCGATCCCGAAGCGGATCCGTACGCGATGCCGGTGCGTCCGTTCCTGAGGACGGGATCGCCCAGCAAGCCCGCGTCCGCGAGCGCCCATTCGGTCGCAAGCGTCGCCATGAGCGCGACGCGTCCCATGCTGCGCGTCGTCTTCCGATTGTAGTGCGCCGGGAGCTCGAACGGCGCAGCGGGTGCGCCGAGATGTGAATGCAAGCCGTCGTATTGTGCCCACTCACCCACGCGCCGCACGGCGTTGCGGCATTCGAGCAGGCGGCGGTGCACCCCGGCCCAGCTGTTCCCGAGCGGACTGATGCCCGCCATGCCCGTGACGACGACGCGACGATCGCTCACGCGAGGCCTCCGTCGACGGAAAGGACCTGGCGCGTGATGTACGCGGCGTCCGGCGACATGAGAAAACTCACGGCCGCGGCAACATCTTCGGGGAGCCCGGCGCGGCGCAGCGGCACGTGCCGCAGGATCTCCTCGACCGGGGCGCCCTGCGTCATCTCGGTCTCGATGAATCCCGGCGCAACGCAATTGACGGTGATCGCGCGCTTGGCCAGCTCCAGCGCGAGTGCCTTGGTCGCCCCGATGATCCCCGCTTTCGCCGCGCTGTAGTTCACCTGCCCGCGATTCCCGAGCACGCCGGACACCGACGAGAGCGCGACGATTCGCCCCGGCTTCCGCCGCTGCACCATTGGCATCGTGAGCGGATTCAGAACATTGAAAAAGGCATCGAGATTCGTCCCGATGACCGCGTCCAAGTCCTCGCCCGACATCGCAGGAAATGAGTTGTCGCGCGCGATCCCCGCGTTGCACACGACTCCGTAGTAACAGCCGTGCGCACCGATGTCGCCGAGCAGGGCCGCGGCTGTCGCCGCGCGGTCGCTCACGTCGAACTGGAGCACGCGGCACTCGCGTCCGAGCGCGGCGATCTCGTGCCGTACGGCATCGGCCGCGTCGCGGCGCTCGCGGCAATGCAGCACCACGTCGAACCCGTCGCGCGCAAGGCGCAGCGCGATCGCCTTGCCGATGCCCCGGCTGGATCCGGTGACGAGCGCCGTCTCGGTCACGCGTTCACGTCGTCGGTTGAGAGATCAGGAGTCTCCGGCTGAAACACGGTGACCGTGGCGTCGGCCACGATGCCCGCTCCGGTGATGGAACATGCGAATGAGCCGAGGCGCAGGTCACCGGGGCCATCCCGCCGCACAGAAATCCGCAGCGCCGCGCCGAGCGGAAAATATGGCACGTTGCAGGTATAGTGACGAGCCCCGACGAGATACCCGATCCTCGCGCGTCCGCCGTCCCGCCGTGCCTTGATCCCGGCGAGCGCGGCGACCGCCTGCGCCATGTACTCGACGCCGATCCACGCGCCGACGCCGTGTTCGTCGGCGAACAGTGCCTCCGCGCGAATCAGCACTTCGGCCGTGAGCGATTCGCCGTCGAACGCGACGAGGCGGTCGAGCAGCACCATCCGCCCCGAGTGGGGAACGACCTCGCGGATATCCGGCAGAGTCATGCGGTCAGTCGCGGCCGAACACCAGCGCAGCGTTCGCGCCGCCGAACGCAAAGGAATTCGAGAGCGCGAAGCGCGGCGGACGGCCGAGCGACTCCCCGTGAGCCACCGGCCACAGCGCCGGGAGCGCCGGGTCGCGTTCGCCATCCCAGATATGCGGCGGAAGGCTGCCGCGGACATTCTCATCCTGCATGGTCAGCCAGCAGAAGGCGGCCTCGAGCGCACCGGCCGCGCCGAGCGTGTGGCCCGTCAGCGGTTTGGTGGCGCTCACCGGAACGCGGTCGCCGAACAGCTCATGCACGACCGCACTCTCCATCGCGTCGTTGGCCGGCGTCGCGGTGCCATGAAGGTTGATATAGCCAACGTCACCGGCCGTGATCCCCGCGCCGGTGAGCGCCCGGGTGATCGCGATTCGCGCGCCATTGCCGGTGGGATCGGGTGCCGAAAAGTGATGGCCGTCGGACGACTCACCCCATCCGCGCAGGCTGACCGTTGCGGGCTCCCGTGTCATCAGGAAGAGCGCCGCTGCCTCGCCGATGTTGATGCCGTCGCGGTTGACGGAGAGCGGATTGCAGCGCCTGTCGCTGAGCAGATTGAGCGATGCAAAGCCGGCGACGGTAAACGCGCAGAGCGAGTCGGCGCCGCCGGTCACGACGGCGTCGGCCGCGCCGATGCGAAGCAACCGCGCCGCGGCGGCCATCGCCTTCGCACTCGAGGCGCACGCGCTCGAATGCACGTACGCCGGGCCGCGCACACCCAGCACGTGCGCGAGGAACGCAGCAGGCGAACTGAGTTCTTGCTGCGCGAACGCGTAGCCTGCCGGCATCCGGCCAGACGCGATCCACGCGCGGATTGCGCCTTCGCTCTCGCCAATCCCCGACGTGCTCGTGCCGACGACCACTGCGACGCGATGGGCACCGAACCGTGCCGACGCCGCGTCGACGGCGGCGCGCAGCTGCTCCGCCGCGGCCAGCACGAGCTGGTTGTTGCGGCTGCGCAGTTCCACCGGCCATGCGTCCAGCGCGGGCAGCGTCGAATCGACAGTGCCGGCGGGAAGTGACCGCCCGGGCGAGTAGCGCTCGGTTGTCTCGACGCCACCGTCGCCCGCGAACAGCCGGCGCCCGACGGCGAAGCGCGAATCCCCGATCGCGCACACGAGGCCGAGTTCGTTGAGGAAGAATCGTTCGGTCACGGGTCCTCAGTGGCCGACCGGATCACGAGGCGGTAGTCGTATTCCAGGTTGCGCAGCGTGACGACCGACTTCCAGCGCGGAACGGCATCGGAGGAGATCGTCACCATCTCGCGAGAGTCTTTCGAGAGTGTTCGCAGCGTGTCACTGTCCGTGAGTGTCCATCCGGGAGGAAGCGCCGCCCGCACCGCACCGGCCGGCCAGAGCGCCATCTGCAGATCCGTCAGGATGTCGGCGCCGCGCACGTCACGCGGCAGCATCGGATGGCGCTGCTCGCGAAGCGTGACGCCGTCGTATCGAAGGGTGAGCATGCGCTGGCCGAACGCCATCCCCACGAGTGTCAGCGAATCCGGCGTGATCTCGAGTATGGCGTCGAGGTCCACGGTGCGCGTCGCGTATTCGACGTGCACCTGCTGCTGCAGACTCAGCGTCCGTCCGAAGCTGGCCGGAGAGAGCGTGAGCTCGAGACGGCCGGCCCGCGCCGGCGGCGCGCCGTGGCATGCGGAAACCATCGCGATCGCGAGCGGCCACAGTGAGCGACGGCCACGGCTCAGGAACAAATCTCCTCGAGCGCGGAGAGCCGGCGCTTGGTCTCGCGTACGTATGGATTGGTTTCATCCCATGCGTAGCCGGCCAAAATCGCGCAGATCTTCCGGCGCACCTCCGGTTGCCCGCCTTCGTAGAAAATGATCCGCTGGAACGCACCCGCATACCAGCTGTCGACGAAAGCGCGAAACGTGTCCACACCCTTCTTCAGCGGGCGGCTGTACCCCGTGTCCCAGTCGACCGTCTCACCGGCGGCCTCGCGGCGCAGGCAGTCCACGGCGAGGTTCGCGGACTTGAACGCGATCGTCACGCCGCTGGAAAACACGGGATCGAGAAACTCTCCCGCGTTCCCGAGCAGCGCGAAGCCCTTCCCCGCGAGCGCGGACACATTCGACGCGTACCCGACAATCTGGCGCGCAGGCATGTTCCACTCGGCGTCCTTCAGCAGCGTGCGCGAGGAAGGATCTTCGAACACGAGCGTCTTCAGTCGCTCCGTGTCGGTCCCCTGAACTCCGGCCAGGAAACTCTGCTCCGCGACCACGCCGATCGAACAGCGGCCGTCACTGAACGGAATCAGCCAATACCAGACATCCGTGTGCTCGGGATGCACCGTGATGCGGATTTTGTCGCGGTCGAACGCGCCGGGCGCAATGTGATCCTGAATGTGTGCGAAGATCGCGCCCCGCACCGGAAAGCCGGACGGCCGCTCCAGTTTGAGCAGCTTGGGAAGGATGCGCCCGAAGCCGCTCGCATCGAGCAGAAACGAGGCCTCCACGGAATAGATCTCGCCGTCCGGCGCACGCACCTGAACCACGGGCCGCTCCCCCGACGTGTCGGCGGCGATCACCTCATGCTTGAAGCGCACTTCTGCGCCCATTCGCTCCGCTTCCTGCGCCAGCAGCTGATCGAACCGCGCGCGCTGCACCTGATAGGTCGTGCCCCAGCCGTCGGAGTGCTTGTCGCGAAAGTCGAATTCGGTATAGCGATCGCCGCGCACGAATGTCGCGCCATTCTTGTATTGGAAGCCGGCCTCGACGACCGCGCGCAGCATCCCGGCTTGCTCGATGAACTTCATGCTCTGGGGAAGGAGGCTCTCGCCGATGCTGAAGCGGGGAAATGTCTCGCGTTCGAGCATCAGTACCTTGCGTCCAATCTGGCGCAGCATCCCGGCGGCCACCGACCCCGCCGGCCCTGCTCCGATGATCAACACGTCGCTGTGTTCGGCTCGTGACGCCATGCGTCTCCCCTGGGTCTCCGGAACAAGTTGCACGCACGGCGCGGAACTTCACAATCCCCGGGCGCGCCACTGGCCCGGCGATGCGAAACATCATCCGCGCGGGTTACCTTTTCCGCGTGCAAGACTCAGTACGGCTCGCCTCGCCAATTGGCCGGTTCGTGCTCGTCACAGTCGCTCTGGTCGCACTCGTCACGAGCGGCGCTGCAGCGGCCGGTGCGGTGCCGGTTCCCGTCGCGGTCGGTGCGGCGGTGTTGCTGCTCGCCATCCTCGGCATCGGAACGGCCGTGCCGTCGTCTGGAGTGTTCGCGCGACCGGTGATCGGCATCCACACGGCGCGCAGTAAACTCGCCCTGACGTTCGACGACGGGCCGGATCCGCGCTGGACTCCGCCGCTGCTCGACATGCTCGAGGCTCGCGGTCATCGCGCGACGTTTTTCATCATCGGCGCGCGCGCCGAGCGGTACCCCGCGCTGCTCGGCGAAATACGCCGGCGCGGCCACGAGATCGCCAATCATACCTGGGCGCACTCATACGCCACGCCCTTTGTTTCGCCGGCCCGGCTCGCGCGCGAACTGCGGCGCACAAACGACCTGATCGAGCGCGCGACGGGCGCACAGCCTCGGTGGTTCCGGCCACCCGTCGGATTGCTCTCGCCGCGAATTCCGCCGGCGGCCCGCGCATCTGGACTTCGCCTCGTCACTTGGACGGCGAGCGCCCGCGATGGCGTCGCCTCCACGACCGTCGCGAGCGCCCTGACAAGGCTCAATGCGAGCATCCTGCCGGGCGCGATTCTCGCCATGCATGACGCCGTGATTTCCGGCGATCGCGAGCCGATCGCGCGCGAACTCCTGGAACGCCTGCTCGACAGAGTGGAATCCGCCGGGCTCCGTTCCGTGACGCTCTCAGATCTCTGCGAGAGCGCCAAAGCGGACTCTGTAAATCCGCACGCCAACCGCGACGGCCGCGCCGACGATCGCGCCGAGCAGGAGGCCCAGCGTCAAGCCGCCGACCGTCCACGCCAGTAGAAACTGCCCGGCGAGCACCTTTGGCGGCATCGCGCGGATCGCGCTGACGGTGAGCGGGAGCAGCCGGTGGTGGAGGATCAGCTCGCCGAGATTGGCGCCGGCGAAGACGACGAACGGCGTGAGCGGCGGCGTTGAAATCTGCGTGCCGATCGCGACGGCGAGCTTGTTCAGGCGCAGTGGAACCGCGATCATGAGCGCCAGAATGAATTGAAATCCGAAGAACGGACTGCACCCGAAAAGCACGCCGAGCGCGACCGCGGCTCCGAGGCGCCCCGGACGAACGTCGGAGACGATGAGCAGGTGAACGCCGGCGCGCAGGCGATGCCATGCGGATCGCTTCGGCGGGGCCGCCGCGTCTAGTTGCATTGCCGCCGTCCCGCGGGTCCGCTACACTGTTCCAGTCTCACGTTCACCGTCGCGAAGGGGCGAGAGGTATTGCCAGCATTGTCACCACGTTCACACGCCGAACTGTACGAACGGGTTGCGGCGAACTGGTGGTTGAAGTTCTTCGGCATCTCGGCGTTCATCGCCGTTTTTTTCTCCGCCTATTTCCTGCTGCTGCGATTCCCATTTTTCAGCGTCACGGTCATGCCGCTGACCGCCGTGGACCGCTTCATCTCGTTCCAGCCGTGGTCCCTCGGCTTGTACTATTCGCTCTGGATTTACGTGTCGCTCCCACCGACACTGCTGCGGACGCGACCTGAATTCTACGCGTATGGCTGGATTGCCGCCGCGATGGCCGTCGTTGCGCTGTCGATTTTTCTCTTCTGGCCGACGTCCATTCCGGCCACGACGGGCATCGACTGGGCGAGTCATCCCGGCTTCGCCACGCTCAAGCGACTCGACAAGTCACAAAATGCATGCCCTTCCCTGCATGTCGCGTTCGCCGTGTTTTCCGGTGTGTGGCTCGACCGCGTGCTGCGTGCGATGCGGGCGCGCGCGTGGGTGCGAGTGGCCAGCGCTGCCTGGTGCGTCGGCATCGTGTATTCGACGATCGCCACGCGGCAACATGTTGCCGTCGACGTAGCGGCCGGCACCGCTCTGGGCCTGCTCTTTGCGTCGATCAGGCCCGCCGTCCTCCGCGCATCAGCCGGCTGATCACCGGCGCGAGTCATATCCGCACCGGATCCCGCCACGCCGAGATGCGTGCTTTGCCACCATCGACCGCCACGGCGGCTTCGTACTCGGGGAGCAGCGAGAGGCCTGTCACGGACCACTCGCCGCCGCGGAGCAGCCGGGAATCGGACATCAGGATGCCGGGCTCGACGTCGTCGTCCAGGCTGACAGAAAATCCGTTCAGCGCGATCGCCATGCCGTCGCCGGTTGCCTTCATGAACGCTTCTTTTCGCGCCCAGCACCTGAAGAATCCGCGCAGCCGGCCGGCCTCGGGGAGCGCGGCGATGGCGCGAATCTCGACTTCGCTGAAGTATCCGGACGCGATCGCCGCAAAATCGGGCATCGGCCGGACGTGCTCGATATCGACGCCAATCGCACGTCCCGTCGTCAGCCCGATCAGCGCGTGATCCGCAGAATGTGACACGTTGAACGACAGCGCACTGCGCCGCCATTCGCCGTCGAGCGCGGGCTTTCCGTTCGCACCGTATGAAAAGGTGATGCGTTCCGGAGCTGCGTCGAGACAGCGTGCGAGAATCACACGCAACGAGCCGCGCGTCAGCACGAAGCGCGACCGGGCTCGTTGCGTGTGAAAACGCGCGGCCCGTTCGATCTCGTCGGGTGAGAGATGTGGCAGGCCGCGCGCCGCGCCGTCGGCCTCCGAGAGGTCGAGGACGAAGAGATGGACCTCTCCCCGCGCCGGCGCACGCCCGGACGGGACGCCGGACGAGAACTCGACGACGCGCATCAGCGCAGCAAGTCTGCGGGAGACATGATCCGTGTAGAATAGCGTCGTCACCGGTCGCCGCGAACGGCGGTCGTGGGCCAGTTTGAACCGTTCGTCACTGGGAAGGCGTTGTCATAGGTGACTGGCGGTTGGTGCTGCGTATGTGGTCCGTGGCTTGTCGTTAACGGCCTGCAGTCCGTGGTGTATGGTGCTCGCCGAGATCACGCGCATGCGGAAGATGCTGTTCATGCTGCTCCGGCGTGTACGCGAAGCCGAACCCCGCACTAACGACCCCTGACCTACCACCATTGCACACCAAGACCAAACTGGCCCACCCTCGAACGGCGCGGACCTCCCACCGCATAGCGCGTTCGGCTAGAATGAACGTCTGATGTCTCCCGCCTCAAGCCACACAAAGACGGTTCTCCCCGAGCGCCTCGCGCTCGTCCTCGGCGGTGGCGGACTCAAGGGGTTTGCGCACATCGGATTGCTGCGCGCGTTCGAGGAACGCGGGATCCGCCCTGCCCTCGTCGCCGGAACGAGCATCGGCGCGCTGATCGCTGCGGCGTACGCCACGGGCATGCCGGTGGACGAGATGGAAGCGCGCGCGCTGGCGCTGACCAAGAAGGACCTGTTCCGCATTGACCGGCTGCACATGGTCACCAAGCGGATGCTTTCGCCGTCGCTCTACCTCGCCGGCCCGCTCGACGCCCTGGTGCGCGACATCGTGCCGCCGGTCACCTTTCGCGCGGTGAAGACGCCGCTGCTCGTGAGCACGGTTGATCTCGAGCGCGGCGCGCAGGTGATTTGGGGGCTGCCCGGCCTGATGGATGTGTCGGTGGCCGACACCGTGTACGCGTCGTGCGCGCTGCCCGGATTTTTTCCGCCGCGCGTTATCGACGGCCGGACCTGCGTCGACGGCGGCGTGATGGACAACCTTCCTGACCAGATCGCCGTGCGCGGCATGGACGCCGTCATCGGCGTCGATGTCGGCAGTTCCAGCCTCGCCACGGCCCGCCGCATCAAGGACAAGGGATTCGCCGCGATCTACATGCGGGCCGCGCAAATCATGATGAAATCCCTTCAGGTATCGCAGCTGGCGACGTGGGCCGGGCCGCCGCTGCTGCTCGTGCGGCCACCGGTGTGGCACTACAACTGGTTCAGCTTCGCCGCGACGCGGCGCATGATCGACGCCGGCTACGCCGCCGCGCACGACGCGCTCGACCGCGCCGGCGATGCCCTCTGGTCGGCCGGCGGGGTATATCCCAGACGCACGATCGCGCTGTCCGTCGCGCGCGAGCGGTGTATCGGGTGTACGCTCTGCGTGACGCTCGCACCCGACACGATGGCGATGGACGCAGAGAACAAGGCGTACGTGATCGAATCCCCGCTCGAGTGGTCGCGAGCGGACGGCGACTTTATCCACCAGTGCCCCACCGACGCAATCAAGGTCGAGGCCGTGGAAGGGAGCGTCAGGACCATCACGATGGAGCGAAAGATCGAGCCTGAGTGACCGAAGACCGAAGACCGACACATACTGAGACTATTGCCATGACTTCCAGAAACAGCTTCAAGTCCCGCGCGACGCTCGCCGTCGACAACGAGTCATACGTTATCTACCGGCTCGACGCGCTCAGCGCCGTTCCCGGCAATACCGTCGCGAAACTTCCGTTCTCGCTGAAGATTCTCCTCGAGAATCTCCTGCGGAACGAAGACGGCGCCTTCGTGAAGGCTGCCGACATCCTCGCCATGGCGGCATGGAACGTCCGCGGGGGGGTCGACAAGGAAATCGCCTTCCGCACATCGCGCGTGCTCCTTCAGGACTTCACCGGCGTTCCCTGCGTCGTCGACCTCGCCGCGATGCGCGATGCGCTCGCGAACCTTGGCGGGAAGCCGTCGAAGATCAACCCGCTGCAGCCCGTAGACCTCGTGATCGACCACTCGGTGCAGGTGGACGAATACGGCACGGACGCCGCCCTGCTGATCAACACCGGCCTCGAATACGAACGAAACCTCGAGCGCTATCAGTTCCTGCGCTGGGGCCAGAAGGCGTTCGAGAACTTCCGCGTGGTTCCGCCGGGCACGGGGATCTGCCACCAGGTGAACCTCGAGTACCTGGGACAAGTTGTTTTTGTGGGAGAGGAGCAGACCGAAGACCGAGGACCGAAGACCGAGAAAGTCGCCTACTGCGATTCGCTGGTCGGCACGGATTCCCACACGACCATGATCAATGGCCTGGGCGTACTCGGCTGGGGCGTCGGCGGAATCGAAGCCGAGGCGGCGATGCTCGGCCAGCCGGTGTCGATGCTGATCCCCGAGGTCATTGGCTTCAAGCTGCACGGCAAGCTCCCGCCGGGCGCGACGGCCACCGATCTCGTGCTCACCTGCACCGAGATGCTGCGCAAGAAGAAGGTCGTCGGAAAATTCGTCGAGTATTATGGAAGCGGACTCTCGTCGCTCGCGCTCGCGGACCGCGCGACGATCGCGAACATGAGTCCCGAATACGGCGCGACGATGGGCTTCTTTCCGTGCGACGAGGAGACGCTCAAATACCTCCGGCTCTCGGGGCGCAGCGAACATCAGGTGCGGCTCGTCGAGGCGTACACGAAAGCGCAGGGACTTTTCCGCACCGACGCCACCCCCGACCCGCTGTTCTCTGACACGATCGAGCTGGACCTCGCGACCGTTGCGCCGAGCCTCGCGGGGCCGAAGCGCCCGCAGGACCGCATCCCGCTCACGGCGTCGAAAAAGATGTACGCGGAGGCGTTCGCCGCGCAGATGGCGGGTACGACCGCCGCTCCTCCGGTCGACAAGGCGGTTGCGGTGATGGAGACCGAAGCGCCGGTACACGTGGAGGAACCCGGTGTCTCCTGCGAACACAACGGCGAAAAATTCACGCTGAAGC
>JBOHTH010000036.1:0-7708 GCA_050733535.1 Gemmatimonadaceae bacterium
CGCCTCAACTCCCCGCTCCCCCCTCTTCTTTTAGCTAACCAGCCCGCTGACAGGAACGATCGGCGCCCCGATCCGAACATGCAGGAAAATCTCCGCTCGCAACTCGCCGTCCAGCTCCACCCTCATCGTGTGCGCTCCCGCATGCTGCAGCGGCAGGTCAATCGCCGCGATCACGGGAATATCCAGCTCGTATGATCCCGTGGGTGGCTGTCCCACTTCGATCTCGCCGGACGACGACCAGATCTCCTCCCCTCCCGGCCCGATCCAGCCGAACGCGAGCGTGTGCATTCCCGCATCGCCTTCCTCGGCCTTGAGGCGGACGACCAGTGTCGCACGGGGATGGACCGCGGGCAGCGAGCCGATCTGCAGTGCGTCGAACACACCCAGGATGTTGAGCTTCCCTTCCTGAGAGATGTTCGCGGCGTCGGCGAAGAGGGCGAAGGAAACGTGCATTCGCGAAAGGTAGCTCGCGGCAACTGTACGACAACGGCATAGCGGTCTGACGCCACCTCTCAGAAATAACAGCTGTCTGGTAGTTGCAGTTGTCTGACGGGTGGCGTCCGAACGCTACGCCCTCGTTTAGTTTCATGGATGCCAGACGCCACGCGCCGCGACGTCCTTGTCACAGAAGCTTTGCTCGTGGTCATGTCCGTCATGTGGGGCATGAACTTCGTCGTGATGAAATACGGCACCGATATGATCGACGCCTTTGCATACAATGGCGTACGCGTGACGATCGGCGCTCTCGTCATGCTCACCATCCTCTGGTCTCGCCGCGCACCGAGGCTGCCGTGGCGCGACGTTCGGTCGCTCATGCTGCTCGGACTCCTCGGCACCGGCGTCTATCAGCTCTTCTTTATATCCGGCCTTGCGAGGACGCGCGCCGGCACTGCATCGCTCGTGATCGCGTCCAGCCCGGCCATGATCGCGATCGTCGGACGCGTGATGGGGTTCGAAAAGGTCAGCCGTCGCGCGGTCATCGGCATCGTGATCGCATTTGCAGGGATCGCGTTCGTGATCCTCAGCTCCGCGGATTCGAACGAAGGGCAGCCGTCGACGATCGGCGATCTTCTCGTGCTCGCGGCGGTGGTGTGCTGGGCGTTCTACGCACATCTCGTGCGGCCGTTCGCGCAGCGCATCGACGGTATCCAGGTGGCAACCTGGGTGCTTGTCGGCGGAACCGCCCCGATCGTCCTCGCCGGGATTCCGTCGATCATGCGGACGAATTGGCACATGGTCGCGCCGCTGACATGGGGCGCCATTCTGTACAGTGGGATCATCAGCATGGGGATCGCGTACCTGTTCTGGTATCGCGGCGCACGGGTCATCGGGCCGACGCGCACGTCGGCGTTCGCCAACCTGCAGCCGCTCGTCGCGCTCGCCGCATCATGGCCAATGCTCGGCGAGAAGCCGACGCTCATTCAGGGTGTCGGCGCGGGGGCGGTGCTCGGCGGGCTCCTCCTGACGCGCCAGCCGTCGGCGCCCGAACCCGCGCACGGCGAATGAAGGTCGCGCTGTTCGACATCGACGGCACGCTCCTCTGGTCGAAGGGCGCGGGGCGGCGCGCAATGGAGCGCGCGCTCGATGCGATCGCCGGGTCGCGCGGTGCGGCGGATCATCGCTACGACGGCAAGACCGACCGCCAGATCGTGCGCGAGGCCATGCGGCACGCCGGCTTCAGCGATGGTGACATCGACGCCGCCATGGAGCGGGTGATCGCGCGCTATCTCACGGAGCTCGCCGTCGAGCTCGACCGTGCAGATCACGGAGTGGAAGTGCTCCCGGGCGTGCGCGAAGTGCTCGACGCGCTCGAGTCGCGGGACGATGTCGTGCTCGGGCTGCTCACGGGAAACGTCGTCGACGGCGCGGAGCGGAAGCTGCGCGCGGTTGGCATCGACTTCGCGCGGTTTGCCGTCGGCGCGTTCGGGAGCGATGGCGAGCACCGGCACGACCTTCCGGCGATCGCGCGCGAGCGCGCCAGCGTGCGCACGGGCGGCACCATCAGTGGTGAGTGCTGTGTAATTATTGGGGATACACCCAGCGATGTGGCCTGCGGCCGGTCGATCGGTGCGCGCGCGATCGCGGTGGCCACGGGGCATTTTGACGTGGCCTCGCTGCGTGCGTGCGAACCGCACGCGGTGTTCGCCGACCTCACCGACACCGCGGCCGTCGTGCGCGCGATCGTAGATGCGTGAAGTCGAGCTGAAGAGCGTCGTGCCCGATCCCGGCCGGACGATCGCGGCGCTGCGCGCGGCGGGCGCAGCTCTGGCGTGCGACGGGCGCCAGAGCGACGCGCGCTACGACACGCCGGATCGCGCGCTGGTCGCCCGCGACCACGTCTTGCGCCTCCGCGTGTTCACGGGGACACCGGCGCCGTCGGCCACGCTCGACTGGAAAGGCCCCACGTCGGTTGTCGGCGGATACAAGGTCCGTGAAGAGCTCAGCTCGAGCACCGGTGACGCCGGCGTGCTCGCGCAGATGCTCGACCGCCTGGGATATGTGGTGATCCGTGAGATTCAGCGGGACATCGTGCAGTTCGCGTGGCAGGGCGCGACCATTCGTGTCGAGCGCTATCCGCGAATGGACGCGCTGATGGAGGTGGAGGGAGAACCCGCCGCGATCGAAGCGGCGATCGCCGGCGCGCAGCTCGCGCGCAGCGGCTTCACTTCGGAGCGCCTTCAGGACTTTGTCGCGCGCTTTGAGTTGCGCACCGGCCAGCGCGCGGCGCTCTGCGACCGCGAGCTCGCCGGCGACTATCGCTACTCCACAGATGCCTGACGACGCATACGCGATGCCCGAGTTCACGCGGGCGCTCCGCGGAATCGCGGCGGCCGGCGCACTCGGACGCCCTGAGCACACGAGCGTGTTCGGGCCGCTGCTTGCGGCTCGCAAGGTCGCCGAGGAGGCGCGCACGGTCCGCATGCGCGTCGCAGCGTTCGACGCCGCGCGCATCGAGCGCACGTGGATCGAATCAATTGCGGCGATCGCCGCGGCACGCGTGCCCAAGCCGGGCGCCGACCGGCGCGCGCTGAACGCGCGGCTGACAGAGCAGGCCGCGGCGGTGTTCGACGCAATTCGCCTGCTTGCACGATCCGCCGAGCGCGTCCGCCTTGCGGGCGACGCTCCGGACCAGGTGCAGTGGGGCGCATGGATCGGCGCTGTGCAGGCGCTGTTCGATGGGGCGGACCGGTTCTGGACGGAGATCGAACCCGAGCTCGGGCCGCGCCCGGCGCCGCCGCGCGGGAAGTCCGGCGGAGCGGCAGCACGCGCGCTGTTCGTGGCAATCCTCGGCGGTTCGGTGCTCGCACCCCGCGCACAGGCGCAGCATGTGATGGTGAGCGTGCCGGGCGTGCCCGCCGAGTCGCTGCTCGCGCACGGCTTCGATGTCGCCGGTTCGCAGCGCGGCGCGTCGATTGTCGTGGCGGATTCCCTGCAGCTCGCGCGCATGGAGGCCCGCGGATGGCACGGCACGCCGATCCGCACGCCGGTCGCGCGGAGGACGGTGATGTCCGCGCGGCGCGGCGCGCAGCCGCAGGCGATCGCCGCGACGACCGTGTATCGCGACTACGACGATCCGGCGCGCGGCATCCGCTTCTTTCTCGACTCGATGGCGCAGAACAATCCGCTCGTGTCGGAAGACACGCTCGGCAAGTCGTACGAGGGGCGTCCGATGATCGCCGTGAAGATCGGCGCGAAGGACGACAGCCCGCAGAGGCCGAACGTCCTGTTCATCGCGACATATCACCCGCGCGAGTGGGCGGCCACCGATCTCGCGCTGCGCCTGATCAAGTTCCTGGCCGCGCCGCCGGGTGCGAATCCGCGCGTTGATTCGCTCGTGCAGGCTCGCGACATCTGGATCCTGCCGGTCGCGAACCCGGACGGGTACGAGTACACGTTCACGACGGATCGCCTCTGGCGAAAGACGCGGTCGCCGCAGGGCGGCCGCGTGTTCGGCGTGGACATGAACCGCAATCACCGGCAGAACTGGGGCGTCGACAACATCGGCTCGTCGCCGGATCCCACGTCGGACGTTTACCGCGGCCCCGCGCCCGAGTCGGAGATCGAGGTTCGGAACATCGAGGCGTTCCACGCGGCGCATCCGCCGGTGGCGTCGGTGAGCTATCACAGCTACGGCGGCGTGGTGCTCTGGGCGCCGAGCGCGTTCAATGGTCCGCTGCCGGCCGATCTGCCCCTGTATCGCACGCTCGCCGGCACGAACCTGCGCAGCGCGGTCAGGGACAACCTGCCGGGGTCATCGCGCAGCTACGACTCGCCGAATACCTCGTGGACACTCTACCTGACGAACGGCGAATACAACGACTGGGCGTCGGCGAGGTATGGGACGCTGTCGTTCACGACCGAACTGACGAGCGGATACACGGGCGGCACATTCTACGGCTTCGAGTTTCCCGACGACGAGACGCAGCTGCAGCAGCTGTTCGCCGACAACCTGCCGTTCGCACTCGACGTGATCGAGAGTGCGCGTGATCCGTTTGACTACGCGAGCCCAACGACCTTCCTCCACAACGATCGCATCGTGCTGGAGAGCGTGTCGCCGGTCGTGGAGGCCACCGTCCCCGCGGCGACGGCGTCCAGCGCGGCGATCGCGGCGCCGAACCCGCTCTCGTTCCGCATCGACAGCGCGAACGGCGGCAAGTACACGCGGCGGCTCGTCACGACGACTCACATGCGGCCCACCGGCCTCACCATCAGTGCCGGCGGGCAAACCGCCGCGTACAACGTGCTTGGCATCAACGGCGCGGAGCCGGGTGACGCGGGATGGACCGCCACGCAGTTCACCCGCGACTCCACGTTCTTCGAAGCGGGGAAGTACTCGTGGTACACCGCCGCAGGCGGCGAGCTGAAGTCGCCGGTCATCGCCGTCCCGGCGACGACGGACACGGTGTCCCTGATGTTCTGGACGCGATACGCCGGCAACGGATATACGGAGCTTCCGAATGGCGACGTCAGTGTCTCGGTCGACGGCGGCACGACGTTTCAGCGCGTCCTGCGCGTGCAAGGCGCCGCGCCCGTGTTCTATCCGGAGCAGGTGACCATCGGCGGTGTGAAGGGCAAGCAGCTCGTGGTCGACTTTCTTTCGAATGGCCTCCCATGGAATCTCGATGAAATCGCCGTCGTCGGGCACGGCGCCGTCACGACGACGCTCACGTCGACTGCGACCAGGCTCGTCCCGTCCGAGAACCCGGTCCACCACGCCATCGTGTATTTCCCGTGGCCGTTCGGGTCAGCGACCGGCGACATCCTCGCGTACGATTTCAGCGGGCGACTGATCTGGAAAACCAGCGTGACCACGGGCGGCAATGTGCCCTGGGATCTCAACACGGGGCGCGTGGCGAACGGTGTGTACGTGGTTATTGCGCGGAGCGGCGGGAAGACTCTCCGGCTGAAGTTGTTCGTCGTGAGGGACGGATCGTGATCGCCGGCATCGGGATCGACCTCGTCGACATTGCGCGGGTGGAACGGATGCTCGAGGAGAAGGGCTCGCGCGTCCTCGATCGGCTTTTCACAGCGGACGAAGTGAGCTACGCGATGGCGCGTGCAAGGCCCGCGATGCATCTCGCGGCGCGCCTTGCGGCGAAGGAGGCCGCGTTCAAGGCGCTGGCGGGATCAGACGACGCGCGGCTGATCGGCTGGCGCGAAGTCGAGGTCGTCGCACGGCGGGGACACGCGCCGACGCTGATCCTCACTGGACGCGCGGACACGCGGGCGAGGGAGCTCGGCATCCAGCACCTCTGGCTGTCACTGACTCATACCGATTCCGCAGCGGCGGCGACGGTGGTGCTCGAGCGGGCGTAGCTCATGATCACCACCCCAGCGATCACGAACCCGATCGCAATCCCCTGCGCAACGGTCAGCGCTCCGAGAAACCGGTCATCCTTCGCCCGAAAAAACTCGACGATGAACCGCTCGAGACCCGCCAGCACGCAATAGACCCCGAACAGCCACCCCTCCCGGTGCGTATGTCGCCGCAGTCGCCAAAGCACGGCGAACATCACGAACCCGAGCGCGACCTCGAACAGCTGCGTAGGGTACACCGAAAGCACTTCCTGCGGCGGACGCCCGGCGAGCGACGTCATGCCGAAGTCCGCGATCATGGTGTGGACCGTCGACGGCGGTGCCCCGTTGGGAAACGCGACGGCGAACCGGCTCGTCCACGGACGTCCGTAGTCGTCGCCGACCGCCCAGCATCCGGTGCGCCCCACGGCGTACGCGGCGGCGAGGCCGATCGCTGCGACGTCGGCGATGACCGGCACGGGGAGTTTTTTCACCTTGATCACGACCAGCACGCTCGCGATGCCGCCGAGCAATCCGCCCCAGAACACGAACCCGCCGCGCTGGAAGAAGCTGTTGCCGGTGAGCACGACATAGTAGAGCTTGGCGCCCGCCAGTCCACCGATGACCGCAGCGACCGTGAGATCGCTCATCGAGTCCGCGGCGGCGTCATGCCCGCGGCGCCGCAGCTCCGCCGTCATCACGATCTGCGCGATCACGAAGGTGAGGAGCATCGCGATGCCGAACCCCGTGATCAGGAACGGCCCCGCCTGATATGTGAACGGATGGTGAATTACGTGTTGCACGCGAGCGGCATGGATGAGAATGCGTTCAGTGAGTGCCCCGAGCGCTCGCCGCGCTCGAGGTGGAACAGCGCCGCACGGGCGATCATCGCAGCGTTGTCTGTCGCGAGGCGCGGCGAGGGCGCGAACACCGTTGCGTCGCCGCCGAGCTCGGTGCGGGCGCGGTCCCGCACTCCGCTCGTGAGCGCCGCATTGCACGCCACTCCGCCGCCGAGGACGATGCGCGTACGCCGGTGCGCGACGGCGGCGCGCACGGTCTTCGCGGCGAGCGTCTCGACGAGCGCGTCCTGGAATGCGCGCGCGAGGTGCGCGCGTTCATCGTCGAGTGCGCCGCGTTTTTCCGCGTCGCGCACGGCGTGCAGCACCGCGGTCTTCAGCCCGCTGAACGAGATGTCGTAGTAATCGGCGTCGCCGGGCCGCTGGCCGCCGTTCAGCATCGGACGCGAAAACAGGAACCGCGATGGGTCGCCCGCCTTCGCCAGCGCCTCGATGTGGCGGCCTCCCGGATATGGCAGCCCGAGCAGCTTGGCGGTCTTGTCGAACGCCTCGCCCGCCGCGTCGTCGCGCGTCGCGCCGAGCAGGCGGTAATCGCCCCACGCGGGCACGTCGAGCAACATCGTGTGCCCGCCGCTCACAAGCAGCGCAGTGAACGGCGGCGCGGCGGCCGCGTCTTCGAGCGCGGTCGCGAACAGGTGCCCCTCGAGGTGGTTCACGCCGATCACCGGAACGTCCAGCGAAGCGGCCAGCGCCTTCGCGAAGCTCACGCCGACGAGCAGCGCGCCCACGAGTCCGGGACCGTTCGTCACGCCGATGGCGTCGACACCGTCAAGCGCGCACGACGCGTCGTCGAGCGCGCGCTTCACCACCGGAGCGACCGCCGCGAGGTGCGCGCGCGACGCGATTTCGGGAACGACACCGCCAAACACGGCGTGCACGTCCTGCGAGAGAATCACGAGCGAGTCCAGCGTCACGTCGTCACCGCGCGACGAAACCACCGCGGCGGAGGTTTCGTCGCACGAACTCTCGATGCCCAGAACGCGCACCTAGGAACCCGGCTCGGCCAGCAGCTCGCGCAGCAGTGCCTGCTGCGGTTCCGCGCTCCAGTCGGTCGC
>JBOHTH010000037.1:0-2833 GCA_050733535.1 Gemmatimonadaceae bacterium
CTCGAGCGATGCCTCCGCGCGCTGGCCGGCCAGTCACGTGCGCCGGACGAGATCGTAGTAGGTGTCCGCGGCGATGACGCCGACACGCTCCGCGCGCTGGAGTCGCTGGCCCGCGATGTTCCCACACCGCTGCGACGGGCCGCGGCAACGGAGCCCGGCGTCATCGCCTCGATGAATGCGGCGCTCGCCGCGTGCCGGCCCGACGCGACGATCATTGCGATCACCGACGACGACACCGAACCGCACCCCGACTGGCTCGCGCGCCTGGTCGCGTGCTTCGCCGACCCGCGCGTCGGCGGCGCCGGCGGCCGCGACTGGCAGCCGTTCGAGCGTGGCGACCGCGCGGTCGTCGGTAAGTTGCAGTGGTTCGGTCGCATCGTCGGCAACCATCACCTCGGCGCGGGTCCCGCGCGCGACGTGGACGTATTAAAGGGCGCGAACTGCGCGTACCGCGCCCCGCTGCTGCGCGCGGCCGGATTCGACACGCGCCTCGCGGGATCCGGCGCGCAGCTGTACTGGGAACTCGCGCTCTGCCTTCCGCTGCGCCGCGCCGGGTGGCGGTTCGTCTACGATCCCGCGATCGCAGTCGAACACCACGTCGAGCCGCGCGACGACGGCGACCAGGTGCACCGCGGCCAGTTTGCGGCCGCGCCACTCAGCGACGCGACGCACAACGAGACGCTCGTGCTGCTTGAAGACCGCCGCGGCGCCGCGCGCGCGGCGTACGTCGCGTGGGCGTTCCTTGTCGGCACGCGGCACGAGCCGGGACTCGCACAGTTCGCCCTGCTCGTGCTGCGCGGTGATCGCCAGGCTGTGGCGCGGTGGCGCGCGGCGTCCGCCGGGAGAATGCGCGGCTGGCACGCGTGGCGAACTATGCCACCGCGCGCATTGCAAATTCCGGGGCCGCCGCAGTGAAGGCGCTGCGCGTGCTCGTCGTGATGCCGCTCGCCACCGCGCGCGGCGGCGCGGAGACGAATTTCCGCCAGCTGATGCTCCACGCGCGAGGGCATGGCGTGGAGTGGATCGTCGTGTTCCTCCGCGACGGCCCGATGGTCACGGAGATGCGTGCGCTCGGGCTCGATGTTCGCGTCATTCAAGCGGGCCGTTTTCGCAACTGGCCCAAACGGCTCCGCGCCATTCGTCGCGTCGCGCGGCTCGCGACGTCACGGAAAGTGGATCTCATATTCGGCTGGATGGTGGCCGGCCAGCTCACCGCAGGCGCGGCGGCGCTCATCGCGCGAGTCCCTTGCATATGGTTTCAGGCGGGCACGCCGCGCCCCGACTGGCTCGACCGCGTCTCGACTTTCCTCCCGGCGCGGGGCGTGATCGTCGTCTCGTGCGCTGCCGGTGCCGCGCAGGCACGCGTGTGGCCGCCGCGGCGCCAATGGCTCGTGTACCCCGGCGCATCGCTCGATGCGTTCGACCCGTCGCGACTCCCCACGCCGGCCGCGGTGCGATCGAAGCTCGGACTTCCCGCAGAGGGTCCGTTGATCGGCATCGCCGGCCGCCTCCAGCGCTGGAAAGGGATGCACGTATTCATCGCAGCAATACCGCGCATCCGCGAATCGCATCCCAATGTTCACGCCGTGATCGTCGGCGGCGCGCACGAGACCGAACCGCAGTACGGCGCAGAGCTGCGCGCGCAGGTGCACACGCTCGGCCTCGACAATGCGATCACGTTCGCGGGGTTTCAGCCGAATGTCGCCGAGTGGGTGCAGGCGATGGATGTTTTTGTGCATGCGTCCGACGCCGAGCCGTTCGGCATTGTCGTCGTCGAGGCGATGGCGCTGGGCAAGCCGGTGGTCGCCGGCGCCGCCGGCGGTCCTGCGGAGATCATCACGGACGGAGAGACCGGCCTGCTCGCGCCGTACGGCGATGCGGAGTCGCTCGCGCAGACGGTGCTGCGGTACCTTGATGATCACGCGCTTGCGGCCCGGATCGGTGCCGCGGCGCGAATCCGCGCGGCGGCTTTCGACGACCGGACCTTCGCGGCAAACATCATTGCGGCCCTGCGGGAGGCCGTGTCATGAGCGCATTCTCGCTCGCGTTCATCGCGCAGGCCGTGCATCGCCGCGGAGGTCAGGAGCGCGCGGCGGCTGAGGTGCTCTCGAGAATCTCGCGGCGCATCGCGGTCACGGTCATCGCGCAGGAGTGCGATCTGGACGCTGCCGCGGTGACCTGGCTCCCGGTCCGCGCACCGCAGCGCCCGTCGGTGCTGCGCACGTGGGCATTCGCGCGTGCGGCGCGCGCGGCCGAACGGCGCGCGCAGTGCACGGTCACGAACAGCATCGGCGCGGCGGCGCTGGACGCGGACGTCATCACCGCACAGTTCTGCCAGGCGGCGTTCACCGCGCGCTTCGGCGGGCTGCGCGGCGGATCGGGGGTGCGCGCGGTGTATCAGCGGTTCGCGCAGTCACGTTTCACGGCGGACGAGCGGCGCGCGTACGGATCACCGCGGCTGAAACGCGTGATTGCGGTGTCGGAGGGCACGGCGCGCGAGCTGCAGGAGTTCTATCGCGTCCCACGTGCGCAGATCACGGTGATTCCGAACGGCGTCGACGGATCGGTATTTCGTCCCGCCGCCGATGCCGCCGCAAAGCGCGCGCTCCGCGAACGCCTTTCGCTGCCGGCCTCCGCGTTCGTTGCGCTGTTCGTCGGCGGTGACTGGGAACGGAAGGGCGTCCGCGACGCGATCGCCGCGATCGGCGGGGTGCGCGATGCATGGCTCGTGGTGCTCGGCGCCGGAGATGTCGCGGCGATGAGTGCATTCGCGGCGCGGCAGGGCGCGGGCGACCGCGTGATGTTCCCCGGGCCGTCGCGCACGCCCCAGGAC
>JBOHTH010000038.1:0-6884 GCA_050733535.1 Gemmatimonadaceae bacterium
TCGGGCGTCGCGCCGAGCTGTTTTGCGAGCGCCGCAATCGCGCGCTTGGCGGCCGCGGCGTCGAGCGTCACGCCGCCCGACAGCCGCGCGGCGTCGAGACGGCCGAGCGAGATGTGCGCGTCGGTCACCGTAGGCTGCGTGCCGCCCCGGGCGAACGCCACCGGGCCCGGCACCGCACCAGCGCTCCGCGGGCCGACGCGCAGCGCGCCTCCGTCGTCGATCCACGCGATACTCCCGCCGCCCGCGCTCACGGTCTCCACCAGCACGCGCGGAAGTGCGATCGGCACGCCGGCGACGCTTCCGCCAGGCTCGACCAGCGGCTCGCCGCCGAGCACAAGGCCGGCGTCGGCGCTCGTGCCGCCTATATCGATTGTCAGCGCATCTGCGAGGCCCGCCGCGCGCAGCACCGCGGCCGAGCCCACTACGCCGCCCGCGGGGCCCGAGAGCGCGAGCGACGCCGCGGCGCCCGAGGCCTCCGCCGCGGTACGCATCCCTCCGCCGGAGGTCATCACGTCCGGCGCGGGGTAGCCCGCGGACGCCAAACGCTCGGAGAGATGGCGCAGGTAGAGCGACACGCGTGGCCGCGCGTACCCTTCCGCCACCGCCGTCGTCGTGCGCTCGTACTCGCGAATCTCGGGCAGCACCTCCGCGCCCTGCACGACGGCGACGCCAGGGAGCCGCGCCTCGATTGCGGACGCGAGCATGCGCTCGTGCGCGCCGTTCTCGTACGCGTGCAGCAGCGACACGACCACAATTTCAGGCTCCAGCGCCGCCACCGCGGCGGCAACCCGCATGGCCTCGTCCGGCGTCAGCGCGAGCGCGACTCCCGCCGGGTTAATCCGCTCGCTCACCGCGACCACGCGGTCCGCGGATACCAGCGGAGCCGGATGGTCCGCGGAAAGATCGTAAAGCGCCGCGCGCTCCTGGCGCCGGAGTTCGAGCAGGTCGGCCGCACTGCTCGTGGCGCAGAGCACCGCGCGTGCACCGCGCCGCTCGAGCAGCAGGTTCGTGACCACGGTGGTGCCGTGCGCAACTCGCCGCACGTCAGATGCCTTGACACCGAGCGCCGCGAGCGACGCCGCGACGCCCTCGCTCTGGTCGGCCGGCGTGGACAGGACTTTACGCGCCTCGACAGCGCCGCTCGCGCCCACGGCGGCAAGGTCCGTGTACGTCCCGCCGACGTCTATGCCAACCGAATACGTCAGGCTCTCTCTCCCGCGCGCGCCGCGGTGACGTGCCAGAGCGCAAGCGCAAGCGCGGCCTGCACCGGCACGGCGAGGACGAGGAGCGGCCGGTTGTCCTGCGCGAAGAATGGAACGACGCGGAGCAGCACGGCGGTGACCGAGCACGCCGCGGCGAAAATGCTCAGCGATCGCACGGCGCGCACGACCGTTGCCGATGCCGAGGCCCGCAATGCAAATGGGATCAGCAGCGCGAGCGCGACCGACGCCGGCGTCGCGAGAAGCAGGTTTACGTTGTGCCCCATGTACGCCGCGTGCCGCGTAAAGAGATCGGCGAAAAGCAAAATCATCCCGCCGACGCCCGCGAGGAGATTCCAGAGCGTCCCGATGGTTCCGACCGCCCACTTGGCCGGCGTCGCGGCGCCGGGCAACAGGCAGAGCGCGAGCAGCACACCGGTGAGGGCGAAACCAACCTCGAGTGCGGCCGTGAAGTAATCCGGCGGCGTGTCCGAATCCTGATACCGTGTATCCACGACGAGCTGCCGCTCACTCCGCACGAGGCGGTGTACGCTGCCGTCCGCGTGCCGGACGCGAATCTCGCGGATCAGCTGCTGCAGCCGCATCGGGATGAACATCTCCTGCCACGCAGAGAGCGTGTCGTCTGCCGGATGGCCGAGCACGAAATCCATTCCGAAGTTGATCATTGGATATGCGCGCGCGAGGCGAAGGGTCTCGCTGCGATAGCTCACGCCGTGCTCATGCGTCGAGACCGCGCGCTGAATGGCGCCGCCGAGCACCATGTCGAGTGCGTCGCGCACGCGGGTCGCGCAGTTGTCGCGGTAGTAATCGTAGCGGTAAAACTTGTGCGCGTCCTGCGAGGTCCAGATCAGGAAGCGCCAGAGCGAATCTGTTTCCGCGCGGGTGAGCGCGAGTTCCTGCTCCCACACCGCGCGACCATGTTCGCGGAAATCCTCGATGAGCGGCAGGGACGGCTCGCCCTCCATCCAGTACTTGGTATCGCCAGTGAGAAATCGCGTGATGAAGTGCGGCTGCGCAAACGAGAACATGCCCCAGTTATACGCGCTGTCGAGGCCGGTCGTGATGTCGTGGATGCGAATCGATTGATGGCCGAAGCGCTCGAACACTTCGTCGCCAGGGCCCACCGTGAGGACGGACACGACGATCGAATCACGTGGCGTCGCCGCCGGCGTGCGCACCGCCGCCGGCACCAGCGCGGGAGTCTGCGCGCCCGCGGCGCCGGCCAGCGCAGCGACGCACACCAACGCAGCTGCTGACATTTGGCGGCCCGCACGAAATCCGCGAGAACCCATCACATCGACCCCACGGTTGTGCCCGGATAATAGGTGGCGAGTATGTAGCGCACCGATTGTCCGGCACGCGCGCGCCCGATGGCGCCCCACTGACACATGCCGATGCCGTGCCCGTAGCCGTTCCCCTTCACCACGAGCCTGTCGAGCGAGCCGCTCCGCATTTCAGGTTCCAGCGAAAAATATGTGCTGTTGAGGATCTCGCCACCCGGCTGGCGCAACACGTAGCGAATATCGTTCCCCCGCAGGGCGAAGTTGCCACGGTCGGTCGCAAGAATCAGCCGCGCGACCCGGCCGCTCGCCGTCCGCGACTCGATCGTCGCTGCGCGCACATGACCCGCGCCCCCCGACGGAACGGTGGTGTAGCTCGCGAGGTACGCGCGGACCGCCGCGTCGAGTTGTCCGGCCGAGAGCGTGCGCGTCCAGCTGAAGCGCGGTGAGATGTCGCAGTAGTATCGGTCCGCGGTGCCCGGAATGCGGTCGCTCACGCGCTTCAGAAACGGCTCGTCACCCGACCGCCAGACTTCGTCCGGCTCGGCTGTCTCGCCGCCGCACGTCGAGTGATACGGCGCGTTCACGACCCGCCCTTTGTACTTGATCACCAGCCCCACGGTTCGCGCGACGGCCTCGTTGGAGAACGGACGCTCGGCATCGACTCCTCCATAGACCTGGTCCGCAACGCTCGAGAGGAGATCGTAGTTCGCGTCGCGCGCGGCGGACCTCGCAGCGCCCGCGAGGCGCACCACGGCGTAGCTGCGCGCGGCGATCGCCTGCGCTTCAACTGCCGCCGCCTCGTCGGGAGAGCGCACGCCAATTTCCAGCGGCACCACGCCGCGGAGGTACCACTCCACGGGCAGCACGTTCACGACGACAATGCCCGTGTCGCTCGCGATGACGCGGATCACGCCGCGAAAGCGCTGACCCGCATAGATGCCAAGATCCTCGTCGCGATCCGTGCGGAGCGTGATGACGCCGTCACTCCACGAGGTAGACGTCCCCTGCCGCACGGCGCGCAGGCGCCGTCCGCGCCGCTCGATCGTCCACGCGTCCGGGCCGCGCGCGCGGACGATTTCGGAATTGCGTGCGTCGTACAGGCGGAACGCGCCCGTGCCGGAGAGGACCGCACCCTGCGCCGCCGTGGCGAGTGCCACCCGGACGTCCCGTGAGCCCTCTGGGCGCGGCGGCGGCGCTTCGTCGCGCGGCATGTCCGCGGGCGCCGGCGGAGCCTTTGCGGTGTCGCCCGCGGTGCGCGGGAACGAGATCATACTGGGCGGCTGATCGTTCTCCCGAATGCGCCTGGGTGAGCAGGCGACGGCGACGATGCTTCCTCCGAGCACCGCGCACCAGACGCGCGGTACACGTCTCACCGTCCGAAGCTCCCGACGGTCGCAAGCGGGAGTTCGCGCGAGGCGGCCCGCGGCGCGATCACTGCCGCGTCGAGCACGGAGAGAACCCGGGCGCGAAAATCGTAGTCGTCGACGACCTCCGTCACCTCGGCCTCGACGAACGAGCCGACCGGTGCGTCCGTGTCGAGCCAGGTCACGCCGTCAATGTCATCCGCTTGCCATGGAAGGCGCGCCGATGCCCCACCGGTGCCGGTGCCGCCCGCAGCCACATCCGCCGCGCTCCGCTCCACAAGCGCGTGCGCGCGGGAGCCGACACGACTCTCATATCGCTCCGCTGTGATCGCGCGCTGGAGGTCCGTCAGGCGCTCGAGGCGGTCGCGCTTCACTCCGTCCGGCACGTCGTCCACCATCTGCGCCGCGCGCGTTCCCTCCTGCGGCGAATAGGTGAACGCGCCGACGCGTTCGAATTGCATTTCCTCGAGGAACTCCAGCAGCTGCTGAAAGTCATCGTCGGTCTCGCCGGGAAATCCGACGATACACGTTGTGCGGATCGCAAGGCCGGGCACCGCGTCGCGAAAACGGGTGACTTTCTCGCGGATCGTGCGCTTGCGCTCCGGGCGGCGCATCCGCTCGAGCACCGCGTCCGACGCGTGCTGCATCGGCATGTCGAGATACCGGAGGATCCGCGGCTGCGCGGCGATCACCTCGAGCAGGCGGGGCGTGATGCCGGCCGAATAGAGATAGAGGTTCCTGAACCAGGCGATCGACGTCTCCTTCACGAGCGCTTCGAGCAGCTCGGGAAGACGGACGCCATCCCGCCGGTCGCGGCCGTAATGCGCGAGATCCTGGGCGACGAGACTCACCTCGCGCGCGCCCTGAAGTTCCAGCAGCTGCGCCTCACGCACGATCTCATCCAGACCGAACGAGCGGTGCCTGCCGCGCATCAGCGGAATCGCACAAAACGCGCAGCCGTGGTCGCACCCCTCGCTGATCTTGAGGTAGCGCACCGCGGGCGAGTCGCCGGCGTAGACGCGGACGCCGGGATGCACCGTGACCGGGTCACCGATGAGCCCCTTCTCGCGGAGTCGCGGGAGCAGCTGGTCCATCTCCGATGCGCCGAGAAAGAGGTCCACTTCCGGAAGCGCATCCGCGAGTTCATCGCGATGCCGCTCGACCATGCACCCGACTGCGACGACGGCCTGCGCGCAGCCGTCGGCCTTCATTCGCCCCGCTTCCACTATGGCGTCGATCGATTCCCGCTTGGCGGCGTCGATGAACCCGCAGGTGTTCACGAGGATCAGCTCGGCCGTGGAGGCGTCGGCGACCTGCTCGGCGCCGTGATCCAGAAGCTGCGCGAGATAGCGCTCCGAGTCGACGGTGTTCTTGTCGCAGCCGAGGGTAACGAGCGCCACTTTCATGGTCAAAAACTACTGACCGCTGCGCGCGGATGGCAGTGGCGCGCGTACGGCGCCACCACTCCGGAGCACGCGACAGCGCGCGCTGCTACTCCGTGCGAATCGCGGACATCGGATCAACGCGTGTGGCGCGCAACGAAGGAATCAGCACGGCGGCGAATCCCGCGACCGCGATCGCTGCGGCGGCAACGCCCCATGTCATCGGGTCATGCGGACTGACGCCGTACAGCATCGACTGCGTGAGGCCCGTGACCGCGCTGCCCGCCAAGAACCCGAGTGCGATTCCCGTGCCGACGAGCATCGCGCCGTGCCGAGCCACGAGACGCACCGTACGCGTCGCCGTACTGCCGAGTGCCGCGCGAATGCCAAGCTCGCGCGTCCGTTGCGCGACGACATAGCTCATCACGCCGTAGATGCCGGCAACCGCGAGCGCAAGCGCGACGGCGGCGAACACACCCATGAGCGAAAAGAGAAAGCGCGGCTGCCCAATGCTGTCGGCGATCACGCCGTTCATCGAACGGATGCGCGAGACCGCCGCGCCGTTGTCAACGGAGCGGATCGCGGTCTGTACCGACTTCGACACCGCGAGCGGATCGTCGCCCTTGACGCGTACGACCAACTCGAAACCCGACGCGCCAGCGCCGGCCTGCCGATACGTCTGGTATATCTCAGGCGCGGGTGGCCGTACGGGACCGGAATTCTTGATGTCGCTCACGACGCCGATGATCGTCGCGAAGGTAGTATCGGTCGTATAGAATCGCTTCCCGAGCGGATCGCGCCCGGGAAAGTCGCGCTTCACGAGGGCCTCGTTGACGAGCACCACATCAGCCGCATGCGGCGCACCCTCGTCGGAGGCGCGCAGCATGCGGCCGCCGAGGAGCCGCTGGCGGGTGACGTCGAAGAACCCCGGCGTAACCACGCGGTTCTCCGTAACCGGTCGCTTGGCCGCGTAGTCGCCCGACTGCCCCTCATATCGAATGCCGAAGTTGTTCCCCCAGTTGTCGTATGGAAGCAGCGAGATCGCACCGGCCGCTTGGACGGCGGGGTCGCGCGTGATCGCCTCGATGGCCGGATCGAGGAACTGACGCGCCGTTGCCCCCTCGGCGTACGCTTGTGGCGAGATGCGAACGTCCATCGTGAGTATCTTCGAGGGATCGAAGCCGGGACTGCTCGCGAGCAGCGTCGTGAAGCCCTTGAGCGTCAACCCGGCGCCGATGAGCAGAACAAGCGAGAGCGCGACTTCGACGACAACGAGCACGTTTAGCGCGCGATTGTGGCCGCGTCCCGCGCCGCCTCCGCGTCCCCCGCGCAGTGCATCCTGCGGATCGACCTGCGTCGCGCGCCACGCGGGAATCGCGCCACAGAGGACCGCGACAAGCGCCGACAGCCCAAGCGCAAACGCGATGATCCGCATGTCCACGGTGAGGCCGGCAAGCTGCGGCATCCGCACCACCGCGAGCCGCCCGATGGTGCTCACGCCAAGCAGTGCCACGCCGAGCCCGAGCGCCGCGCCAGTTGCCGCGATGAGCAGGCTTTCCGCGAGCACGGGGCGCATGACATCCCAGCGTGACGCGCCGATGGCGGTGCGCACCGCCCTCTCCCGCTGGCGCTGCC
>JBOHTH010000039.1:0-39620 GCA_050733535.1 Gemmatimonadaceae bacterium
CTTCGCCCGCTCGCGGGGCAGCAACGGCGCGATCTGCTGCCACAGGCGCTCGGGCACCTCGAAGAAGTTGGCGTTCATACCCCATGGACGACGAACCCGCTATCGAGGTTTTAGGACGTGCTCTAAGCTGTGAGCGACAAGCCATGAGCAACAAGCTCCGAGCTGTCAAAACGTTGACTCAGACCAAGCCCCTGACTACCATTCTCTCCAACATGCGCACCGCTCACTCTCACCTCGTGCATCGCCACCACGGCCCCCGGGCCGCGGCGTTGTTGCGTGTGTCAGAATGACCGAATAACGGCACATTCGACCTCCCGCTCCAAGCCCGGCCCGTCCAACCAGACGGGCCTTTTCGTTTTATACCACCCAATTCCTCGACTCGATCCTCCAGCTCCGACTCCATGCTCCGCATCGCACTTCCCAACAAAGGGCGGCTCAACCAGGACTGCCGGGACCTGCTCACTGACGCAGGGCTCGAGGTCCGGGCGACCAGCGACCGCGCCTTGACCGCCTCGCTCGGCGGCGAGTTCGAGGCCATCTTCGTGCGCGCTCAGGACATCGCCGAGTTCGTCGCCGACGGTGCCGCCGACGCCGGGATCACCGGGTGGGACCTCGTCGCCGAGTCCGAACGCCCGCTCGAATCGCGCCTCGACCTTGGTTTTGGCCGTTGCCGGCTCGTTGTCGCCGCACGCGAGGATGCCGAAATCGGATCGGTCGCCGACCTCAACGGATCGCCTCGCGTGGCGACGGTCTTTCCAAACCTCACCCGCGCATTTTTCACCGCGGCCGGCAAGACCGTGCAGATGGTGCCGGTGTCGGGAGCCGTGGAAATCGCACCGCACCTCGGGATCGCGGACCTCATCGTCGATCTCACGTCAACCGGATCGACGCTCAAGGTGAACGGCCTGCGCGAAGTCGCGACGGTGCTGCAATCGAGCGCGCATCTGATCACGGCGACGGCGCGGCCGCGGGACGCGGCGAGCGAGCGCTCGCTCGACGAGTCGCGAGAGCGCTCGCTCAACGAGCTGGTCCTCACCCTCGAATCCGTCATCGCCGCGCGCGGAAAGCGCTATGTGATGGCAAACGTCCCGCGAAGCCGCCTCGACGAGATCAAGAAACTGCTCCCCGGAATTTCCGGTCCGACAATCATCGATCTCATGAACGGCGGCACGATGGTCGCCGTGCACGCCGTCGCACCCGCAGCCTCCATCTATAAGACGCTCACCGCGCTCAAGCAGCTGGGCGGCGAAGGAATCCTCGTGACGCGCATCGAGCGGTTGATGGCATGAGCGCGCTGATATTCGCGGTTCGTGGCGGCGTGCCCGCCGCGGATACCCCGGCATGGCGAGCGATGTTCGATCGCGCCACCAGCGCCGACAGCACGCTGCGCGGTCGCACGGCAGCGATCATCGCGCGCGTGCGCCGTGACGGCGACGCCGCACTGCGGGCGCTTGCGCTCGAGTTTGACGGCGTCACGCTGGACGCGCTCGAGGTCCCGCGGCGCGCGTGGCGCAGCGCGCTTGCGTCGCTCGATCCCGCGCTGCGCGGAGCCCTCGAGCGCGCCGCCGACAACATTCGCGCCGCGCACGACGCGTTCCGGCCGCGGGCGCAATCGTTCACCACCGGCGACGGGGTTGTGATCGTGCGGCGTCCCGATCCGCTCGATCGCGTCGGCGTGTACGCGCCGGGAGGACGCGCCACATATCCGAGCAGTCTCCTGATGGGTGTCGTGCCGGCGAAAGTCGCGGGTGTGCGCGAAATCATCGTCTGCTCTCCGCCGTCGCGCGACGGCCGCCCGGCGGCTGTTCTCCTCGCGGCGGCCGAACTTGCGGGCGCCGACCGTGTGTTCGCCGTGGGCGGTGCGGGCGCGATCGCGGCGATGGCCTGGGGAACCGCGAGCGTTCCGCGGGTCGATCGGATCGTCGGTCCCGGAAACGCGTATGTGGCGGAGGCGAAACTGCAGGCATCGGGCGTCACGGCGATCGACGCGCCCGCGGGGCCGAGCGAGCTGCTGGTGATTGCCGATGATTCGGCGGATCCCATCGTTGTCGCGAGGGAGATGGTTGCGCAGGCCGAACACGATCCGCTTGCCGCGGTGGTGCTGGTGTCGACGTCTCGCGAGCTCGCGAGGCGGGTGGAGAATGCGATTGCCGCAGTCGTCGCTGCGGCGCCGCGCGCGGCGATCGGACGCGCCGCATGTGCCGCGCGCGGCGGGATCGTGACCGTCGCGTCGCTCGAGCAGGCCCTGGAGTTCGCCGCGCAGTACGCGGCGGAGCACGTGCTCGTCTGCTGCCGCGGCGGGGGCGCGGTCGCGGCACGCGTGCGCAATGCCGGAACGATCTTCACCGGGGCGGCGGGAAGTGTCGCGTTCGGCGATTATATGACAGGCGCGAATCACGTCCTGCCGACGGGCGGACTTGCGCGCGGATATTCAGGACTTTCGACCGAGGACTTTTTCCGCTGGACCACCACGCAGCGCATCACGCGGAGCGCCGCGCGATTATTGGCGGCTGATGTTGGGACGTTCGCCGACGCTGAAGGGCTGCCGGGCCACGCGGCCGCGGCGAGACAATGGAGTGTGAGATGACCCCGTCGAATCGCATTGCGCCCGACCAGCTCGCCCGCGCGGATTTCGCCGGCATCATGCGCTACACCGCCGGCGCGGGTGTGGAACTGGATCTTGGCGACAACACGAACCAGTGGGGAACGCCGCCCGCGGCCGCTGCCGTATTGCGCACAGGGCTCGATGTCTCGCGCTATCCCGACATGTACGGCGACTCGCTCAAGCGCACGATAGGAGAGGCAGCTGGTTTCGGCCCGGAGTGCGTCGTCACCGGCAATGGTTCGGACGACGTGCTCGACTGCGTCATTCGGGCATTTGCGTCGCCCGGCGACACGGTCGCACACCCGGACCCGACGTTCGTTATGGTCCCGGTGTTCGCCCGCATCAATGGGATAACGCCGGTTCCCGTTCCGCTTATGGCCGACTACTCGATGGACGCGGACGCCTTGCTCGCGACAAGCGCGCGCATCATCTACCTCTGCTCGCCCAACAATCCGACTGCATCACCCACGAGCGTGGACACCATCCGGAGGATCGTTGCGCAGGCGCGCGGTCTCGTGATCGTGGACGAGGCGTATGTGGATTTCACCGGGCTCCCGGGACTGCTCGCCGAAGCGCCGGGGCTGGAGCGGCTGGTGGTATGCCGCACGCTCTCGAAGGCGTACGGTCTCGCGGGGCTGCGCGTGGGTTATGGCGTGGCGGCACCGAAAGTCATCGAGACCATCGAGAAATCCCGTGGACCGTTCAAGCTCAACATGATGGCCGAACGCGCGGCCGTTGAGGCGCTCACGACGGACGCCGCCTGGGTGGCCGCGCAGGCGCGTGAGGCGGTGGAGAGCCGCGACCGACTTGCCGGCGCGCTGCGCGCGCTCGGGTTCGCGCCGCTCCCATCGGCCACGAACTTCCTCCTCGTGCCCACGGCGAACGCTTTTGCGATCGCGGAATCGCTGCTGCAGAGGGGAATCGCGGTGCGCCCGTTCCGTGCGCTCACGGGGATCGGCGACGCATTTCGGATCACCGCGGCTCCGTGGCCCGTGATGGAACGCGTGCTCGCAGCTCTGCGTGACGCCGTCTGATGCGCATCACGGTGCTCGACTACGGCGCCGGCAACCTGCACTCGCTCGCAAAGGCGCTGCAGGGTGAGGGTCGCGAAGTGCGACTGGAACCCGTCGCGAGCGCTGCGGTGGACACCGACGTGCTCGTGCTGCCGGGCGTCGGCGCGTTCGCGCCGGCGGCGCGGGCGATCGACGACGGACGGGAACTATTGCGCAACGCCATAAACGCCGGACTGCCCTGCCTCGGCATCTGCCTCGGCATGCAGCTCATGTTCGATGCAAGCGATGAAGGCGAAGGCGCCGGACTGGGAGTGTTCCCGGGTCGCGTGACGAAGATCCGGACGTCGCACACGCCACAGATCGGGTGGAATACGATAGACGACGTCCGCGACCCTCTCTTCGACGCATCACGCCTGCGGACCGCGTATTACGCGAACACATTCGTGTGCAGGCCAGACGAGGATGCCATTGTGACTGCGTGGTCGACGCACGACGGTGATCGCTTTCCCGCCGCCGTGCGCTCGGGGAACGTCGTCGGCGTGCAGTTCCACCCCGAGAAGAGCTCGGCGCCCGGCATCGCGTTCATTCATGCGTTCCTTCACTCCATCCCCGCCCAACGGACATGCTCGCCATCCCGGCCATAGATCTGCGCGAGGGCTGCGTTGTTCAGCTCGTCGGCGGAGATTTCGAAAAGGAAAAGATCCGCATCGGCGATCCGCGCGACGTCGCCCGGCGCTGGACCGGCTACGGATTCCAGCGGCTCCACGTCGTCGATCTCGACGCGGCAACCGGACGGGGAACGAATCGTCCGCTCGTGCGCGATCTCCTCGCGGATGCGGCGACGCCGATGCAGGTCGGCGGCGGCGTCCGCACGACCGAGGCGATAGAGCACCTCATCTCCGACGGCGCGGCGTACGTCGTGGTGGGAACGCGCGGGGTCGACGATCCCGACTGGCTGCGCGAAATCACGGACGCCAACCCGGGCACGATCATTCTCGCCGCGGATGTCCGTGACCGGCGTGTCGTCACACACGGCTGGACGCGCGAGTTGCCTCGAAACATTCTCGACCTCCTCGACGAACTGAGCGGCGTGGCGCTCGGCGGGCTGCTCGTCACCGCCGTGCACCGCGAGGGACAGATGGCCGGCACCGACTTGCCCTTGATGGAAGACGTCGCCGAAGCCAGCGAGTGGCCGGTATTCGCCTCGGGTGGCATCGCGACGATGCACGACCTGCGCGCGCTCGAGGACCGGGGCCTCGCCGGCGCCGTGCTCGGCATGGCGCTCTACACCGGCACGCTCGACCCGCGAACCGTCGCGGAAGAGTTTGCCGCATGAGCGCCGCTGCCGTCGTTGAACGAAAGACGAAGGAGACGACGATCCGCGTCGAGGCGGCGATCGGCCGCGGCCGCGCACACGTGAGCACGACCGTGCCCTTTCTCGATCACATGATGACCGCGCTCGCGAAGTACAGCGGCGTGGACCTCACGATCACGGCGCGCGGAGACCTTCGCCATCACATTGTGGAGGATGTTGCGCTCGCGGTCGGCCAGGCATTTTCTGCTCTCGTGCCGGCCGGCGCGGCCCGCTACGGCGAACGCACCGTGCCAATGGACGACGCGCTGGTGCAGGCGGTACTCGATATCGGTGGCAGACCTTTCTATAGAGGTCCCATTCCGAGCACGTTTTTCGACCACTGGATGCGTTCATTCTGCGACGCGGGGAAGTTCACGCTGCATATTCGCGTGCTCCGTGGGGACGATCGCCATCATGTCGTCGAGGCGGCGTTCAAGGCGGTCGGTTTTTCGCTGGCGCAGGCGCTTGCCGACACCGGCAGCGTATTCAGCACGAAGGGAACCGTCGCGGTGCGCGCGAAAACGAAGAAGACGCGATGAGCCTCATGCGGAGATTGATCGTGTGCCTCGATGTGCGGGATGGGCGCGTCGTGAAGGGCGTGCGCTTCGAAGGCTTGCGCGACGTGGGAGACCCGGTGGAGCTCGCCGAACGGTACGAACGCGATGGTGCGGACGAGATTGTGTTTCTCGACATCGGCGCAACGAACGAGGAACGATCGACGATGCTCGGCCTCGCGAGACGCACCGCGGAGCGGCTGTTCATTCCGCTCACGATCGGCGGCGGAATTCGCACGGTTGGCGACATGGCCGCTGCGCTGCGGGCCGGCGCGGACAAAGTCGGCGTCAACTCGGCGGCCGTGAAGAGACCGGAGATCATGACGGAAGGCGCGGAGCGCTTTGGCGCCCAATGTGTCGTGGCGAGCATCGACGCGAAACGCGACGGTGATTCGTGGCGCGTGTACGTCTCCGGCGCGCGTGTGCGGACGGAGCTGGACGCCGTGGATTGGGCACGCGAGTGCGTCGCGCGCGGTGCCGGAGAGATCCTGCTCACGAGCATCGACCGCGACGGCGCACGCACCGGATATGACCTCGCGCTCACGCGCGCCGTCTCGCAGGCGGTTGACGTGCCGGTCATCGCGAGCGGTGGCGCAGGCACGGCGGCGCACGTGTGCGATGTGATCGCGGGCGGCGGTGCGGACGCGGCGCTCGTGGCTGGATTGGTGCATGACGGTGTCGCGACCGTCCGTGAGCTCAAGCGCGGAATGTGCGCGGCGGGCCTTCCGGTCAGGATGGTCGCATGACGTACGCGGAGTCACAGGAGACGCTGCTTCAGGCGGCGCGCGAGTGCGCGGATCTCGCAGGAGCGTTCGCGCTGAAGCACTATCGTGCGAACGTTGCCGTCGAGGTGAAAGGCGACGGATCGCCCGTGACGGTCGCGGATCGCGGCGCCGAACAGGTCGCCCGCGAGTGGATACATGCACGCTTTCCCGCCGACGGAATCATCGGCGAGGAGTTCGGCGAGACCCGCGGCACGAGCGGGCGGCGCTGGATCATCGACCCGATCGACGGCACGAAATCGTTCGTGCGGGGCGTCCCGCTCTGGGGATCGCTCGTTGCGGTGGTCGACGGCGAACGCGTCCTGGCCGGCGCCGCGAGCTTTCCTGCGACCGCGGAAACGATTGTTGCTGCCGTTGGATGCGGAAGTTGGCGCAATGAGTCGCGGGCGAAGGTGAGCAGCGTCGCGAACATCGCCGGCGCGACCGTGCTCATCACCGACGATCGTGCGTTCTCGTCACGCGAGCACCGCCGGGGCTGGGAGCGGCTGTGGAACGCCGCCGCAATCAGTCGCACATGGGGCGATGCGTTCGGCTATCTCATGGTTGCGACCGGGCGCGCCGAGGTCATGGTCGACGCGAGGATCCGCGCATGGGACATCGCCTGTTTCGTTCCAGTCATCGAAGAAGCGGGCGGCGTATTCACCGATCTTGCCGGGAAGGCCACCGCATTTGGCGAGCACTCGATCGCAACCAACGCCGCGGTCGCCGCGGAAGCACGAAGGATTTTATGCTCGACCTGAATGCACTCAATTTCGAAAAAGGCGGCGGTCTTGTCACTGTCGTCGCTCAGGATGCATCAACGGGGCGGGTGCTCATGGTGGCCTTCGCGTCGCGCGAGTCGCTCGAGCGAACGCTCGCGTCGGGCGAGATGCACTACCATTCGCGATCGCGCGGGCTTTGGCACAAGGGCGCGACCAGCGGGAACACGCAGCGTGTCGTGAGGCTCACAGCCGACTGCGACGGCGACGCCGTGCTCGCGCGTGTCGTGACGGCCGGTCCTGCGTGCCACACCGGCGCTGTCACCTGTTTTGGCGACGCCGCCGCTGAGACGCTCGCGGAGCTCGACGCGACGATCGACGAACGCGCAGCTTCGCACGGCGCGGACAGCTATACGGCGAAACTGCTGGCCGATCGCAACTTGCGCCTCAAGAAAATCGGCGAGGAGGCGAGCGAGTTCGTCACCGCCTGTGCCGATGGCGACGCCACGCGCGCCAACGAAGAGGCGGCCGACGTCTTCTATCACGTGCTCGTCGCCCTGCATGCCGCGGGAGGGTCACTCGCCGAGGTGCGCGAGGTTCTCCACGCTCGGCGCTGACCGTTCGCTAGAAGTTCAGCAGCCGGTCGAGCTTGATGCGCGACGGATCTCCGACATACGCCCAGCGCACATTCTTGAAGTACGCCCGCGCCACGCGCCGCACGTCCGCTCCCGTCACGGCCCTCAAATCGGCCACGAACCGCGCCCCCGCGTGGAAGTCGCCGTGGTAGAGCTGGTTGCGCGCCAGAAAATCCGCCTGCGCCGTGATCGTTTCGTTGTCGAGGAAATACTCGGTGATGAACTGCTGCACAAGCGGGCCGAGCCGTTCCGTGTCGATGTCGCTCTGCTGCAGTTCACGCACCTCCTCGGACATGAGCGCGACGGTGGTATCGGGCGAGGTCGTCGTGACGTAGAGTTCGATTGGCGTGAGCGCGCGGTCGTGGATGGTCGCGCTCACGGCATACGTGAGATTCCTCCGCGAACGGATCTCGGCGAACATGCGGCCCGAGAGCACCGCCGCCGCGACGCGCAGCGCCGGAATGTCCGGGCTGTTGGCCGGCGGTCCGTTGATCACGCCCTGGATGTAGTTCGTCGGCAGCGGCCGCTGATCGAACACCACGTCCGACGCCCGGGTCGGAAGCGTGTCCGGCATCGTCCACGCGTATTTTCCGGCCGGGAGCTTGCCGAGGGTCGACCCGACGAGCGACTCGACTTTCGCGCGCGAAATGTTCCCGATGATCACCAGCAGCATGCGCGAGGTGACCATCTGATCGCGTTCGTATGCGCGGAGGTCGGCGCGCGATATTTTCGAGAGTGATGCTTCGGTTCCAACCGGTGACATCGCGTACGGTGATCCCGCATACGCAATGCTGTCGCTGAGATAGTCGAGCGTCGCGTCCGGACTGTCGATGCGCTGGCGGATGCCGCTCACCATCTGGTCGCGCACGAACTCGACGTCGGCGGAGTCGAGCGTCGGGTGCATGATCTTGTCGGCGAAGATCGACCAGGTCGAGTCGAGTTCGGTCGTCGTCGTATGAATGCTGACGAGCGTCCAGTCGTCGCCCGGCGAGACCGGGATCTCACTTCCGGTGCGCGCGAGCGCGCGGCGCAGCACCTGCTTGGGATATTTCGCAGTACCGAAGTCGCTGACGGCGAGCAGGAAGTTTTCGATTCCGGCGTCGCGCGGCGTGGCCTGGCGCACGCCGCCGAGCAGGTAGAGGTTCGCCACGACGAGCGACGCGGTCGTCTTGCGCTGGATCACGCGGACGCCGTCGACGACGTAGCTCACCGTCGCGGTGTCGGATTGCGCCTGTGCGGAGCCGGCTGCCAGTGCCAACACCAGGAGGAGGCGTTTCATGGTGCGATCCCCGGCGCGGAGCCGATCCGCGTGAGTTCGTCCTCGGTCAGCTTGATCCGCACCCGGTCCTCGTGCGACATCAGCACGCCAACGACATGCGGCTTGCCGATGATGTACTTGTTGGAGTAGTCGCGCAGGTCCTGTGGGGTGCGTTTGGCCATTTCGTCCACGTACTTCATATAGTAGTCGAGGCCGGAGACCGCCCACCAGAATCCGATCGTGTGCGAAAAATCCGAACTCTTCTCCTCACCGAACGCCGATGTCACCGCGCGGTTGGCCTTGGTCGCGTCGAGTTCCTCCTGCGAGAAGTACCCGGGCTTCACCGACTCGTTGAGCTCGGTGAACATCGCCGCCAGCGCCTGCCGCAGCTTTTCCGGTGTCGTCTGCCCGCTCACGGTAATGGGCCCGACGTTGTTCAGCGTGTAGTAGTTCACGATGATGTCCTGCCACAAGCCGCTATCGACCAGCTTGTGCCAAAAGCGTGACTGCTGGTTGTTGAGCACGTCCGAATACACATCGGCCGCGAACGTCGAGTTTTCGTCCTTTCGCACGCTTGGCCCCTGCCACTGCACTTCCACGGACACCGCGTTCACCGGCTCTTCGTCGATGACCGCAAGGTTCTTCGTTAGGGGCGGGATCGGCGGAATCGGCGCCTTCACGAACGGATCGGCGCCGCGTTTCCACGGCGCGAAGATCTTCTCAGCCGCCGCGAACGCCTTGGCGGGGTTCACGTCGCCGGAGATGATGAGCACCGAATTGTTCGGCACGTAATACAGGTTCTTGATCGTGCGCATCTGTTCGGGTGTCACCGTCTCGAGCACCTTCCGGTCGCCGATGACGTTCTTCCGGCTCCACTGCCCGTCCCAGAGCTTCATCCCCATTTCCTGCTCGAGCTTGAATCCGGGCGAAGATTCGTTGCGGTCGTACTCGCCGAGCACCACCTGACGCTCGCGGTCGAGCTCGTCCTCGCGGAACTTTGGCGCAATCAAGGCGGCCACGAGGTACTTGAGCCCGCTTTCCATCGAGTCCGCGGAAAGCGTCAGGTAGTAGTCCACCTGCTCTTCCTTCGTGGTCGCGTTGAACACCGCGCCCATCTCCGATCCGCGGTCCATGAACTGGTCCGGATTCGGGTATTCGTCGTTCGCCTTGAAGAACATGTGCTCAAACATGTGCGCGAGCCCCGCGTACTCGGGCGTCTGCGTGAACGACCCGTTGCGGACGGTGATTTCGACGGTCACGAGCGGCACGCCGTGATTCTCAACGACGATCACCTCGAGACCGTTCGGCATTACGCGGCGCTGGATCGTCTTCTCGAGCTCGGCGCGTTGTGCATGTGCCGGAGGCGCCGTGGCGGCCAGCAGCAGCGCCGCAAACACGACGCTGGCGGCCATCGCCGCGCGCCCTTTGATTACCCGCATCATGTCCAATGCCGTATCCATCCTTCTCGATGAGAGTTCACTGATTTCGGGGCACCTGCGGACGGACGTCCCGCTCGCGCCGTACACCACGTTCAAGATCGGCGGCTCCGCCGACGTGCTGTACGATGCCACAGCGGCAGACGACCTCGCAAACGCCGTGGGCGCGGCACGCGCGGCCGGCATCCCGTTTTTCGTGCTCGGACTCGGCGCGAACATCCTCATCGGCGACCGCGGATTCCGGGGCATGGTCATTAGAAACACCGCGGCCCGCCTGCAGTTTCCAACTGCGACCTCGATCCGTGCGGAGAGCGGCGCCGTGATGGCCGACGTCATCCGGACCGCCGTTGACCGCGGATTGTCCGGTCTTGAGCACTACGTCGGCATTCCGAGCACCGTTGGTGGCGCCGTCTGGCAGAACTTGCACTTCCTTTCACCGGCGCCGGCCCGCGAGCGGACGACATTCATAGAAGAGGTTGTTTCCAGCGTCGAACTGTTCACGCCGTCCGGAGCGCGCCTCACGGTTTCCGGCTCCGAAATGCATTTCGGCTACGATACAAGCCGGCTGCATCGCTCGGGCGAGATTGCGCTTGCCGCAACCTTTGAACTGGCCGCCGGCGATCGGGCCACCATGCACCGGGTGATCCAGGAGAACCTCAGCTGGCGCGGGTCCCGGCACCCGTGGCTCGACCTTCACCCGAGCGCCGGCTCGATTTTCAAGAAAATCGAAGGGGTCGGCGCGGGCCGCCTCATCGACCAGTGCGGACTTAAGGGCTACACGGTCGGCGCCGCCCAGATCTCACACGTCCATGCGAACATCATCGTCAACCTCGGCGGTGCGACGGCCGCAGACGTACGCGCCGTGATCGCGTTCGTTCAGAAAGCCGTGCTGGAGAAATTCGGACAGAAACTCGACCCTGAGATCGGTTTTGTCGGCGAGTTTTGACGAACAGCGTCAGCAGGCCATGCGGACGATCCGCTCGCGCACGCGCGCGGCGAGAGCAGGAAGCAGGGCAGCATCGGGAAGGGCGCGCATCACGAGGAGCGGCAGCGCGTCGGTCGCAACAAGGCGCGCGAGCGAAGACGTGATGATGGACCTAAGCTCCGCTGGGGCGGCCGCGCATTCCGTCTCGATCTCCTTCCGGCCGGCGATCAGCTGGACGACACGTTCGAGTTCCTCGCTGTGGAGGACCCGCGCCGGTACGTGTGTGAACGAGAACGAGGTGCACTCGAGCGCGAGAAGCGCTGGTGCAGCAGCAACGCGAAAGGCGGCACCGACATCGACGACAGACTGAGTCAGGAGGGTCGCGTATTCGAGACTGAGCTGATGCGGTGTGTCGCCGTCCGTCTGCACCTGGATGAGGTCGAGCGTGATGCCATCGTCGTGCCGCCAGCGATCACTGCCGCTCGTACGGCCAACCCGCAGGAAGCCGAGCTTCTGGAGGTCCACTCCGAGACGGTCCACCATGGAAGTCGACAAGAACTGGAGTGCGGAATCCGCTGTGAAGCTCATCTGCGGACACCGCACGGAGGGGTTGTCGATGAGGAGGGCCTCAGCTGGCGGACCGACGAGCACGACGCGGTTCAGGATCGGCTCGATCGCGCGCCCGACGTGCGCAAGTCGCTCGGCGACGGGCGATAAGGCCAGCGGCGCCGTTGCGATCTCGAGAGCGCTCACGGCCTGGTCTCTGCCAGGCGGGTGGCGAGCAGCTCGCCAGCAACGCGCCTGAGCCGGGTAGTACCGACTCGGAGCGCGTCGACGATGGTCAGCAAGTCGTACAGCGCGGGATTCCGCTCCGGCAGCGTGGGTGCCGCCGGGTAGATCGGGACGAGTGACTCGCCGCGAACGTGGCCATCGGCGTGTGCCCAAACGATGACTTCAGTTGATTCAACGATTCCGCGAAAAGCCGGAGACGCATATGCCGTGGCCACCCCGGGGGCCAATGGTCCACGCGTTGGTGGAAATGCGAACGGGACCCCGCACACGATGAACTCATGCAGGACGTCAACGGACGGCCGGCGGGCGTCGGGAAGGAGAAGCTGGGCGAGGCCCAGCCGCCGGACCGCGTTATGGCACTCTCCCGTGCTGATGGCGGTATTCTCTGAGATCGCCTTGAATTGCGCTGATGGAGTTAGCGCAAGTTGCAGTGCTACAACGAGATCGCTTGGCCTAAGCGTGATTTGTCTAGCCACGATAATTCATATTCATGAATCGTGAACATAATTGGTAACTAGCATCAAGTCAACATATTACACCTAGTTCCATTTCAGTCCACGAAGCTGGTCCAAATTTACGTTTCCACCACTCACTACACACACCACTTTCGACCCTTTCGGCGCCCTGATCAATCCCTTCAACAACGCTCCGATCGGCGCCGCAGCTGCCCCCTCCACTACCAGCTTGCTGTGGTGCATCACCCACAACATCGCGTCAAATATCTCCGCGTCCGGCAACGTCACCACCTCGTCCACGTTCTCCCGGACGATGTCCAGATTGTGCGAACCAACCCGCTTCACCCGCAACCCGTCGATAACGCAGTCCACTTGGTCCAGAGTCACGACGCTCCCCGCTGCAACACTCCGCTGCATCCCCGGCGCGCCCGATGACTCAACCCCGATGATCCGGACACGCGGGCTTACGCTTTTCGCCGCGAGCGAGATCCCCGAGATCAATCCGCCACCGCCGATCGGCACCACCACCACATCCACGTCCGGCCAGTCCTCCATGATCTCGAGCCCCACCGTTCCCTGGCCCGCGATCAGCTGCAGGTCGTCGAACGGATGGATGTACGTCAGCCCGCGCTCCTCGACCAGCTGCTTCGCCTTCTCATTCGCCTCATCCCAAATCAGCCCATGAAGGACAACCTCGGCGCCGTAAGCCTTGGTCGCCTCGATCTTTGACGGCGTCGCGTTGGTCGCCATCACCACCACCGCCTTCATCCCGTGGATCGCGGCGGCAAGCGCCACGCCCTGCGCATGATTCCCGGCCGACGAACAGATCACCCCGCGCCGGCGCTGCTCCTCCGTCAGCTGCGGAAACTTGTTCAGCGGCCCACGAAGCTTGTACGATCCCGTCTTCTGGAGGTTTTCAGCCTTCAGGCGAACGTCGAAGCCCGTGCGCTCGCTCAGCGTGCGAGACGTCAGCAACGGCGTGTGGTAGGCATGTTCCGATACGCGCCGGCGTGCCTCGGCGAACTCGACCTTCCCCGGATATTTCGTTGACGCCGGCATGCGATGCTCCACTGAAATGGGTGCGACATCCTGAATCTCGTCGGAGTTGCACCTGATCGTAAGAGTGGGCCATTTGGGTCTTGGTGTGTGCAATGGTGGTAGGTCAGGGGTCGTTGGTGCGGGGTTCGCGGTCTCTGGCTTCTGGTCGCAGGTCCACGGCCGTTGGTGCGTGGCGCGCGGGGGCCGTGGCTTCGCGTACACGCCGGAGCAGCATGAACAGCATCTTCCGCATGCACGTGATCTCGGCGAGCAGCGTGTCGCCGGCAGGCCGGGGAATGAGCGCGGCGCGGTTGGCTGACGAGGCCGGCGTTGTCCCGGCGGGCGATCCGCGCCGTGACCCGCTGCACGTTCACGGCGATCCGGTGCGCGTGCTTCCACACCTCGAGCTTCTCGTAGTCTTGCATCGGCCGCAAGATGATCCATCCGTGTCGCGGGGGCGCCCCCGAAACGCCGCGCCGCGCACTGATTTCGCTCACCGCTCCACCAGGCACCACCGACCGCAAGCCATTAACAACAAGCCACGGACCAAGTACCCAGCACCAACCGCTAATCACCTATGACAACGCCTTCTCGGTGACGAACGGTTCAAACTTGCCCACGACCTGATCGTAAGAGCGGTTGCATCATGCGCGTCCGCTCCACACGTTCCATTCCCGCCACAACCATTCCCGCGAGCTACCCCCGTGCGCTTTTATCCGGCTACGCTTCTCGCCCTGCTCTTCGCCTCAAGTCTCTCCGCGCAACGCGCGAAGCCCGTCGACCGACTCACCGCATACATGGGTCACGGCGTGTCGCATTCGCTCGCGATCTGGCGCGCGGGCACGGTGCGCAACGTCCGCTACGACTTGAGCCTGGACGTCACCGCCGTCGACTCTGCGATCGGGCATGTGGTGGTCAGGTTCACGCGCAACGGGACTTCCGACGTGATCCTCGACTGGCGCGGGCGGCACCTGACGCGGGCGATGGCAAACGGGTATCCCGTGCCGCTCTCGGCTGCGAACGGCGCGCATATCCGGATCCCGACGAGGGTTCTCGAGCGCGCTGCGAACTCGCTGGAACTCTGGTTCGTGTCGGACATCGCCCCGAGCGGAGCAAGCATCATTCGCACCCACGACCAGAACGACGGCAGCGACTACCTGTATACCTTGCTTGTTCCGGCGGACGCCAACCAGCTTTTCCCCTGCTTCGACCAGCCCGACCTCAAGGCCCGCGTGACCCTCACGCTCACGACGCCGCGGCGGTGGACTGCACTTGCAAACGGATCGATCGCGCGGGCCGATACGGCTGGCGATCGCGTCACCCGCCACTTTACCGAGACGCGCCCTCTCTCCACGTACCTCATCGCGTTCGCCGCCGGGCCTTGGCAACGCACGACTTCGGTCGTGAAAGGCCGTTCGATCAGCGTGTACATCCGGAAGTCGCGGGCTAAAGAGGCCGACGCGGACACGCTCCTCGCGCTCACCCACCGCGCGATCGGCTGGATGGAACAGTACTTCGGCCGTCCGTATCCGTTCGAGAAGTTCGACTTGTTGCTCGCGCCCGCCTTTCCGTTCGGCGGAATGGAGCATCCTGGTGTCGTGATGTTCAATGAAGACCGTTTCATCTTCCGGGAACGGCCGACCCTCCCGCGGCGTCTCGGTCGCTTCTCGACCATCCTGCACGAAGTCGCGCACCAGTGGTTCGGTGATCTCGTGACGATGAAATGGTTCGATGACCTCTGGCTCAAAGAAGGTTTCGCCACGTACATGGCCGCCAAGGGGCTCGCGGACCTCGAGCCGGCGAGCGATGCGTGGAAGACGTTTTACCAGTCGAACAAGCCTCTCGCCTATGGCGTGGATCAGACCACGGGTACCACTCCGCTCTGGCAGAATCTCGCGAATCTTGATCAGGCGAAGAGCGCGTACGGCGCCATCGTGTACAACAAGGCGCCGAGTGTCCTCAAGCAGCTCAACTATCTCGTGGGAGAGAAGGCGTTTCGCGCTGGAGTGCATCAGTTCCTCAGCGATCACGCCTACGCGAACGCGACATGGCGGGACTTGCTCCACTCGATCGGAAAGGCTTGGGGAAAGCCGCTCGATTCATTCGGGCGAAACTTCATGCTTCGCCCGGGGATGCCGGAGGTCCAGCAGCGCCTGACGGTACGCGACGGAAGGATCGTGAGCCTGCAACTCGTGCAAAGGCCGGCGCAGCCACTCTCGGGCACCGGTGCGTGGCCGATGCGGACGCAGCTCCTGATTTCGTACGCCGCCGCGGGCGCGCTTTCGGATACGACGATCCCGGTCAGCCTGTCGACGGGTGTCACAGAGGTCGCCGCCGCGCGCGGAAAGCCGGCACCGGCGTTCGTATTCGCAAACTATGGAGACTACGGCTACTTCGTTACGCTGCTCGACAGCACAAGCGTGCAATGGATGCTTTCTGGCGGCATCGGGCGCGTACACGACGCACTCCTCCGGACAATGCTCTGGGGTGCGCTGTGGGACGAGGTTCGCGACGCCCAGCTCGCGCCTGATCGGTTTGCCGAGCTCGCGCTCGCCGAGTTGCCGCGGGAAACGGACGAGCAGATCGTCCCGGTCCTGCTCGGCCACCTCGAGCGTTCGATCCGCGCGTACGTCGCACCGGCGAAGGCCGCGGCGGTCTCGAGCGACGCCGAGCGGGTGTTGTGGGCCGGTATCCGCGATTCGTCGAAGTCGTACGGCGTTCGCAAGGCGTTTCTCGATGCGTTCGTCGGCCTCGCATCGAGTGCCGACGGCGTCGCCAAGCTCGAATCGCTCCTGACGGACAAGGCCGCCGCGGGCGAGCCCGTTGGTGATCCAACCCGCTGGACGGTCGTGAATCGGCTGATCGTGCTGGGTGCCCCGAACGCCGAACGCGCACTCGCGGTGCAGGCCGCGAGGGACACGACACCCGACGGTCGCCGCCGTGCATTCGTCGCGGGCGCCGCGCGTGGTTCGGCGACGGTGAAAGCCGACTACTTCAAGCGGTACTTCGCCGACAAGAGCCTCAACGAAGACTGGGCGAGTGGAAGCCTCGGCGAGTTCAACGCGCTCGAGCAGCAGGAGCTGACACTGCCGTACCTGCGTCCCGCGCTCGATTCGCTTCCGTTCATCCAGGCCAATCGCCGGATCTTTTTTCTCGGCGGCTGGCTGGGCGCGTTCATCGGCGGGCAGACGAGCCAGGCGGCACTGACGACGGTGAGGAAGTATCTCGCCGATCACCCGAAGCTGCCGAAGGACCTGCGCGAAAAGGTCCTTCAGAGCTCCGACGAGCTCGAGCGCACCGTGCGGATTCGCAAGCGCTGGCCCTGAGCGTCCTGCCCGCCCTGCTATTCTGCCGGTGGTACCGCACCTTCCGCGGCATCATCGCCTGACGGCTCCGCGGAATCGCGACGGGAGTTCTCGAGCTTCCGCAGGCGTTTTTCTTCCTGCTTTTTCTTGCGGTCCTGCTCCCTGCGATTCTTCTCGAAGTTGTAGTTCGGCTTCTTTGCCAACGCGCGGGTCTCCGAAGGGGGTTCACTAAGATAACCCCTCCGGCGATTGGTGCCGGGGTCGGCACGGTGGCATGTTCATGGGACCATGACACACCCTTCTGCGATACCTCTCAGGGGCGGCGGCCGCCCCCAGCGACCGTCCGCGCGGAGCATTGTGCTCGCGGTCGTGGCCGTCGCCTTTGTTGCATTCGTGGCGATTCCATGGCTTGGCGGGTTCGCGACCGACTGGCTCTGGTTCCAGGAGGTGCACTTCGAGCCGGTCTTCCTCACTTCGTTGATCTGGCGGGCGGCGCTGTTCGCTGCCGGCGCGGTGGTCGCATTCAGCGCCATCTACGGCAGCGTGAAAATCGCGACCGGACACGCAGCGAAGTTCCCGGCCCTGTTCGTCGACCGGGGACGAGGCGTGCGCGTCGATATTTCACGATTTGTGCCGCGACTTTTCCTCGGCGGTTCGATTTTCCTGGCGTTCGTGACCGCAGCGTCGGTGTCCACACTCTGGATGACCATTCTCATGGCCCTCCACGGCAAGCCGGTCGGCGCAGTCGACTCACTGTTCGGACGCGACATCGGTTTCTATCTGTTCACGCTCCCCGCCGTATCCGGACTGCTGAACGTCGCGCTGATCCTCGCGGCCCTCTCGCTGCTGGGCGCCGCCTCGATTTACGGGCTCCGCGGCGAACTCGTGCTCCCGCCCCTTAAGAGCGCGGTTTCTCCCGGTGCGACGCGCCACCTCGGCGCGCTGCTCGCGGTGCTGTTTGTCCTGCTCGGCGTTCGTCTCTGGATCGTGGGGACCGCCAACCTATTGTACTCCACCACCGGCCCCTTGCTCGGCGCGAGCTACACGGACGTGCACGTCGCGCTCCCCGCGATCCGCCTTTCGGCGATTGTCGCGATGCTCGCTGCTGCAACGGTGATCTACGGTATCGTCCGACGGCAGCTGATCTGGCACGCCTTCGTTGCCATGCTGCTGTATGCAGGCGTCGGGATCGTGTTTCGGGGCATCGCCCCCGCAGTAGTACAGAAGTTCAGCGTGGCGCCAAACGAGCTCGCGCGTGAACGGCCGTACATTGCGCAGCACATCGCCGCCACGCGGCGCGCGTGGCGAATCGACAGCGTCCAGACGCGCGAACTCGAGGGGGCGGTGCAGCTGACGATGGCCGACATCAAGGCCAATGCTCCGACAATCGACAACGTCCGGCTCTGGGAGCGCGATCTCCTGAAGCAGACGTTCGGGCAGCTGCAGGAGATTCGGACGTACTACGATTTTTTCTCGGTGAACGACGATCGCTACATGATCGACGGGCGCTACCGGCAGGTGCATCTCTCGGCACGGGAACTCAACACCGCGTCTCTGCCGACGCGAAATTTCATCAATGACCGCCTCACCTTCACGCACGGCATGGGCGTGACAATGGCGCCCGTGAATCAAGTGACGGACGAAGGACTCCCGGTGCTGTTCATCAAAGATGTGCCGCCGGTCTCCAGCGTTTCGATCAAAGTCACACGGCCGCAGATCTACTACGGCGAGATGACGAACAGCTACGTGTTCGTCGGCACGGCGCAGAAGGAGTTCGATTACCCCGCCGGCGAGACGAACACATATACGAACTACACCGGCAGAGGTGGCGTGCCCGTCGGCTCGCTCCTCCGGCGCAGCCTCTTCGCCTGGCAGTTCGACTCGCCCGACATCGTGCTCTCGTCGTACATCACGCCGGGCGCGCGAATCCTGTACCACCGGAACATCACCGAACGGGCGAGAACCGCTCTTCCATTCCTCGATTTCGACCGCGATCCATACCTCGTGGTGTCGGACGCCGGCGAGCTCAAATGGATCCTGGACGCGTACACGTCGAGCGAGAACTACCCGTATGCGCAGCGCGTGCAGGACGGCACGAACTACATGCGCAACAGCGTCAAGGTCGTCATCGACGCCTACGACGGAACGATCGACGCGTACCTCGCCGATCCCACGGATCCCATCGTGCGGACGTACGACGCGATCTTCCCTGGAATCTTCAAGCCGCTCTCCGCGATGGCGCCCGACCTCCGGCGCCACCTCCGCTATCCCGCCGACCTGTTCCAGCGCCAGGCCGACCTGCACACGACCTATCACATGGTCGAACCCGACGCGTTCTACCATCGGGAGGATCAGTGGCAATATCCCACAGTCGCGTCTCGGGCGCCGAACGGCACCGAGTTCATGCGGCACATCATCCTGCGGCTCCCGGGTGAGAAAACTCCGGAGTACATCTTCATGACGCCGTTCACGCCGCGGGGAAAGGACAACCTCGCGGCCTGGATGGTCGCCCGAATGGATGGCGATCACTACGGCCAGCTCGTCGTGTACAAGTTCCCAAAGCAGAGCTTGGTATACGGTCCAAAGCAGATCGTGAACCGCATCAACCAGGACACGGACATCTCGCGACAGTTGACGCTGTGGGATCAGAAGGGCTCACAGGTCATTCGCGGCGAGTTGCTCGTGATCCCGATCGAGGAATCACTCATCTACGTGCAGCCGATTTATCTGCGCGCCGAAGGGGGGACAATTCCGGAACTCAAGCGCGTGGTCGTCGCCCACGAGAACCGCGTCGCAATGGGCGAAACACTCGAGGAGGGACTGAACCTCCTGTTTGGCGACGGCACCGCTGCACATTCAATTGCTCTCGCGGGGACCGCGACCGGACCGGCCGCTCCAGGCGCACCGGACGCGGGGCTGATCGGCCAGGCGCAGGATCACTACGATCGTGCGATCGCCGCCCAGCGCGCAGGAGACTGGGCTGCGTACGGCCGCGAAATCGAGCAACTCGGCACTTTGCTCAAGCAGTTGCGCGCGCGCAAGCCGTGACGTCCCCACCGCCGTTCACTCTCACACCATGATTCCGATGCGTCGCCGTTCGACGATCCTGGTCCTGCTCGCCATTGCGATCGCGGCCCCCGTGTCGCTGGCCGCCCAGCGGCCCCGCGCGTTCACCCATGCCGACACGCTCCGCGGCTCGAATGGGCCTGCCCGCGCATGGTGGAAGACCACGTTCTACGATCTGCACGTCAGGGTGAACCCGGCGGACAGCAGCATCGCCGGATACAACGGCATCGTGTACCGCGTGTTGAGCGCCAGTCAGGAAATGCAGATCGATCTTCAGCCGCCGCTCGTCGTGGACAGCATGCTTCAGGACATGCAGCACGTCTCGTATCGCCGCGACGGCAATGCGTTTTTTGTCTCGCTCGCGAAACCCCAGCGTGTCGGTGACCGGAACGAAGTCGTCGTCTACTATCACGGCAAGCCGGTCGCTGCGCGAAATCCGCCATGGGATGGCGGCTACATCTGGCGCCGCGACAGCCTCGGCAACCGCTGGGTGTCCACCGCAAACGAGGGCGTCGGGGCCAGCATCTGGTGGCCCAACAAGGACATTCCGTCGGAAGAGCCGGACAGCCAGCGCATCGCCATCACCGTGCCCGATCCGATGGTGGACGTCTCGAACGGACGGCTCCGCAGCACGACGCACAACGCCGACGGCACGTCGACATTCGAATGGTTCGTCGTGAGCCCGATCAACAACTACAGCGTTTCGGTGAACGCTGGAACGTATGCGCACTACACCGAGACGTACAACGGCGAGGCCGGCAAGCTGACGATGGACTATTGGCCGCTCGCGTATCATCTGGACGCGGCAAAGCGCCAGTTCACGCAGGCGAAGTCGATGATGACCTGCTTCGAGCACTGGTTTGGCCCGTACCCATGGTACGAAGACGGCTACAAGCTCATCGAGGCGCCCCATCTCGGCATGGAGCACCAAAGCGCCGTCGCGTATGGCAACCGCTATGCGAACGGCTACCTCGGCAGGGACCTTTCGGCCACGGGCCATGGACTCAAGTGGGATTTCATCATCGTGCACGAGAGTGCGCACGAGTGGTGGGGAAACAGCATCACGGACGCTGACGGCGCCGACATGTGGATCCATGAGAGCTTCGCGAACTACGCCGAAAATCTTTATACGGAATGTCAGGAGGGGAAAAAGGCGGGAGCCGAGTATGTGATCGGCACGCGCCGCCTGGTGAAGAACGACATTCCGATTGTCGGCCACTACGGGGTGAACGACGAAGGGTCAGGCGACAAATACTACAAGGGCGGCAATATGCTGCACACGATCCGTCAGATCGTGAACAACGACGACAAGTGGCGCGCGATCCTGCGCGGCGCGCAGAAAACCTTCCGGCACCAGACGATCGCCGGAAGTCAGCTCGAGGCGTATATCAGCAAGGAAGCGGGGACGGACCTCAGCCGCGTCTTCACGGAGTACCTGTTCACGACGATGATCCCGGAGTTCGAATACAAGATCGACGGAACGTCGCTGTCGTATCATTGGGCACACGTGGTGCCGGGGTTCGACATGCCGCTGCGTGTTGCGCTCGGCGGCGACGCCTATACTTGGATCAAACCCACGGAAGCGTGGCAGACGGCGCGCCTACCCGCACCGAATGCTGCGGTGCGGGTAGACGAGAACTTCTATGTGGATGTGCGAAACGCGTCGCCGCCTACTTCTTGAGCGTCGCCCCCGTGAGAGTGGCAATTGCGCTGAGCGTCGTCTGTGCCGCGTTGAGGCCGAGGCGGAAGTCCTTGTCATTGTAAGTGGAGTAGAGATCCGTGACCTGATGCCACTGCGGGTCCCATCCCTCGCCGATCTCACGGCCCCGTGCGTCCTCGCGCAATGAGATTGCCGGAATGATGTCCTCGAACGGCGCGCTGTCCGTGTTCGTCATGTGCTGGCCGACCTGAGCCGGGTAATCGGTTGCGTACTTGTCGTTGGCCGTCGCGAACGCCCACGCGAGCTTCTGCGCGCCCTCGGATTGTGCCGACGTCATCGCGAACTCGATGTTCACGTCGGCCTCGGGACGCTGGTCCGGGCTCATGGTTCCGTCGGCCCGCGGCATGCCGTGGTCAAACATCATCATGTCGTGCTGGATCATCCCGAGCCACTTCGGCTCCGGGTACTTGCCGGATCCCGGCGGATTCTCCTGACCCTGTAATGCCTGGCGCTGCGTGACATATGCGCGCGAGCCATTGAGTCCCGTTTCCTCATTGTCCCAGAGCGCGAAGCGAATGGAGCGGTCGGTCTTCACGTCGGGGCTGCTGAACACGCGCGCCAGCTGCATGACGAGCGCCGTTCCCGATCCGTCGTCGTTCGCCGCCTCTCCCCAGCCGATCCCGTCCATGTGACCGCTCACGATATACATCTCCTCCGGATGTGTGCTGCCGATCTTGGTGCAGTACACATCCTGGCGCTCGCCGTCCTTTGCGGGCTCCGAGTTCAGGGCGCGGAGTTTGAGGTCCGTTTGCTTCAGCGAATCCGTGTTGACACCGGTCCGCGTGCGGACGCCGCGCATACGCGCGCCGCCCGATCCCCAGTCGCTGCGTGGGCGGGCCGCGCCGCGCCCTGCACCGGCTCCACGGGCCGCACCGCGACCGGCACCGCCGCCGCGCGGCGGAGGCGTCGTGTACGTATACGTGATGCGCTCCGTGTTCGTGCAGCCGTAGCTCTTCAACTGCGCCTCGATCCAGTCCAGCGCGGCGCGGTTGCGTGCGGTGCCCTGGCGGCGATCGCCGAACTGCGTCAGCCCCTTGACCGTGGCCTTGTATTTCTCGAGGTCGAGGCGCGCCACCATCGCCTGGATGTCCGGATTGCGAAGCGTATCCAGCTTGGTAGGCCCGCTCTGCGCGACCGCCGCAGGAGCGGCAACCAGCGCAGCCAGGGTTGTGGCGACGGCGAAGCGCGTGATGCTGTGCATGCAAGTCTCCTGATGAGTTGTTGCGCGATGCATTCTAACGTCCGGCAGGGATCCACCGCTGGCAGTGGCGACTTATGCGCCGCTCGCCATGCCGGCTCGCGTGGTCGCCCGTGCGATCAGTACCGTGATATTGTCGGACCCTCCGCGCTCGAGCGCCAGATCGAGCAGGTGCCGGCACGCCCCCTCGGACGATGCAAGGACCTTGAGCTCCGCCGCGATTTCGTCGTCACCGACATGCTTTGTCAGCCCGTCACTGCAGAGCAAGAATGCGCCGTGCCCGTCCATTTTCACGCGCGAAACGACGGGTTCTGCCTCCTCCGCTCCGATCGCGCTCGCCAGCACGTTGCTGAACGGCGACTTGGACATCCGTTCAGGCGAGAGAACGCCCTGGTCCACCAAGTTCTGGCCGATCGTCTGATCCTTCGTCAGCTGGTCGAGTTTTCCGTGGCTGTAGTGATAGCACCGGCTGTCGCCGACCTGGACGACGTATGCCCACGGCCAAACCGCGAGGAATAGCGTCAGCGTCGTCGCCATGCGCTTGACGTCAGGGCGCGCTGCCGATTCCGCGCGCACCGCCGCGTGCGCCTCGAGCACGGCATCGCGCAGCGCATCGACGAACTCCTGCTCCGCCGACGACCCCGCCGCGTGATAGCAGCGCAGCGTCGACGACACGTATCGCGTGATTGTTTCGATCGCGAGTTGGCTCGCCTCGCGGCCACCGGTGCTCCCTCCCACCCCATCCGCCACGAGCATCACGGTGGCGAGGCGCGTTCCACGGACGGGAAGCGAGCTGGCCGGCGGCAGACTCGTCTCGTACACGTTGAGCTCGGGGTGTACCGTCGCGACGAGAAAGTGATCCTGATTCTCGAGACGTCTCCTGCCCACATGTGTGATCCCGAACAGGTCGAGCTCGTCGTCGCGCGGGCGCGTGCCGAACTCCGCCGACGTTCTCGGTCTCCGGTCGTCTGATGCCATCAGCGTGCCGACCTCCTGTCCGCGAGGACACTAACCCCGGCCCCTATCGTGAGCACCACCGCGATCGTCGCGAGCATCCAGAGGTTCACGGCGTCACCGAGGACCGAATCCACCCACTCCGCCGCCAACATCTTCACCCCTACGATGCCGAGTATCAAGGCGAGGGATGTCTTGAGGTAGCGGAACTTCTCAAGCAGGTGCGCCAGTCCGAAGTACAGCGAACGCAGGCAGAGGATCGCGAAGACGTTCGACGTGAACACGAGGAACGAATCCGTCGTTATCGAGAAAATCGCGGGAATGCTGTCCACCGCAAAGATCAGGTCCGTGCTCTCGACGAGGAGCAACGCAACGAGCAGGGGCGTGATCCACTGCTTTCCGTCGCGCGTGATGCGGAACCGTCCGCCATGGAGCTCCTGCGTCACGCGAAAGTGCCGGCCGAGGAAGCGTACGACCCGCGATTCTTCCGGGGTTGCGTCGGTGCCCTTGGCCAGGAGCATTCTCGCGGCCGTATAGACGAGGAACGCGCCCATCAGATACAGCACCCAGTGATAGCGCGCGACGAGCATCGCGCCGCCACCGATCATCATGCCGCGCATCGCGAGCGCTCCCAGCACGCCCCAAAACAGCACGCGGTGCTGCTGCGCAAGCGGGATTCGCAGGTGCTCGAAGATCAGCGCAATCACGAACACGTTATCCATCGAGAGCGACAGTTCCACGACGTAGCCGGTCAGGAATTTCACCGCCGCGAGCCGTCCGTCGTTCAGGCGACCGCTCACGGCGTCCGGCGTCATGCCCAGACCGCCCCAGTGATTTCCGTACGCCCGGTAGAGAAACACGGCGAAGAGCAGTGCGAGCACGGCGGTAAGCGCGGCAAATCCGAGCGCCTGCGACATCGTCGGCGCATGCGGCCGTCGATTGAAAACGCCGAGGTCGACAGCAAGGACTATCAGGACGAGCGCAATGAACCCGCCCCACATGACCATCATGCTTTGGACGCCTCGAGCCATGATTTCCAGTCGTCTTCGGCCAAGCCGATCGTGACTTTATGCTGGCACCGCACGAGGGGCACACGCAATACGAGCGGCTCTTCGATCAGCTTGTCGAGCCATCGGGCATCGTCATAGCGCACGACGCCGAGCCCCAGCTCGGCGTACCGCTTGGAGTTCTTGTCGATCAGCGCGCTGACGCCGAATTTCTGGGCGAAGCGCTGGAGCTCACCCTTGCTCGCCGCGCGTTCCTTGAGGTCGACGAAGTGCACGTTCACGCGGCGTTCGCTGAAAAAGCGAAGCGCCTTGCGTACTTCGGCGTGCTTGTGCGTGCCAAAGACTTGAACGTCCATTTATATAGAAGGCGGCGGCGGAGGGCGGAGATGCGTACGCGCCTGTAATATGACCCTCGACGCCGGCCAGCCACATCCTGATTCAGAGAATGCCCGAGCTGATTTCAAAGTTCAAACCTGCGTGGTGGCTTCCCGGCCCGCACCTCCCGACGATCTGGGGCAAGATGGCTCGCCGACGCGCGCCGGCGCACGACTGCATCGAGCGTCTTGCGACGCCGGATGGAGATCATGTAACGCTCATGAGGATGGGCACGGTCACCGCGGGTGTGCCACACCTGTTGATACTGCACGGCCTCGAGGCGAACACCGGTGCAAAGTACGCGCACGGAATGCTCGCCGAGGCGCGCAAGGCAGGGTGGAGCGGCGACCTTCTCATGTTTCGGTCGTGTGATGGCGAACTCAACAGCGCGCGCCGATTCTATCACTCGGGCGAGACAGGGGATCTGGATTTTGTCGTCCGGACGCTGATTGAGCGCCATCCGGCGCTTCGGCTGGTGATCTGTGGTGTTTCACTCGGCGGGAACGTGCTCCTCAAATGGCTTGGAGAAAATGGGAGGAAGCTCCCCGCACAGGTCGAACGAACGGCTGCGGTCAGCGTTCCGTTCGACCTCGAGGCGGGCGCGCGCTTCATGGAGCGGGGGTTCGCGCGAGTCTACGCTCGTCATTTCCTTGCGACGCTCGTGACGAAGACCATCAAGAAGAGCGAACGCTACCCCGACCTCTGCGATCTCACGAAGCTTCGGTCGGCGCAAACATTTTTCGAGTTCGACGACCTGCTCACCGGCCCCCTTCATGGGTTTGCCGGGGCGCACGACTACTACAGCAAGTCGAGTTCGATTCACTTTCTTGATGATGTTCGCGTTCCGACGCTGCTGATGAGCGCCTGGAACGACCCATTCCTGCCGCAGGAGGTTCTTGCGGCTGTTCGAAACATTGCCAGGCGAAATCAGTACCTCTTTGTCGAGTTTCCGTTCACTGGAGGCCACGTGGGCTGGGTTTCCGGGCAACCATGGGCGCAGCGATACTATATGGAGTCTCGAATTATCGAGTGGTTGTCCGTGGTAACTGAATAACACACAACGGTTTGTCATTGCCTTTGTTGTGATGACACGCACGGCCTGTATCGGCTCGGGCAGAACAGGAGTGTGCTTTCTACCATGCACAAACGCGACAATCTTGTTGCTAAAAAAATAGGTGTAGTTAGTATGCAATTAAATGACATACGCGCAAATGGCGATCGCGACACGCTCCACGCGAACTTGGCTGAACAACGCACGCCGAATCCTCGCCAAGCGTGTGCACCGCACACCGAGCGGCGCGAGATGGTGGGGGATGGTCTGGATGCTGAACCAGGAACTGGGCCTCTCGCTGAAATCGGCGGCCCGCGTGGCCGACCTTGTGCTCGTCAGTCCAACGGTACCGGCGAGGATTCGGCTCGCCGCCACATCCGACGGCGCGATCGCGCTGCGAATAGACCTCGAGCGCTTCCACTCCACGGCCAACGCGGCCGTCGCGGCAGCGTTGGCGTTCGGCCGCCCACGCGGTCGCGGCCGGCCGCGCAAACCGCGCCCGCGACGACCGTTGATAGATGTCTTTTCAAACGTCTGGGAAATCCGCGTCGAGCGTGACACGGCAAAGCTCGAGCGGCTCGGTCGACAGCTGCACGAGTGGAACGCCTACCCCCGCGGCATCGAAGGGGGCCTCCCGTTCATCATGGATGCAGCGACACTTCGCGCCGTACCGCACCTCGCGCTCAGAACAAGCAAGGGCGACATCGACGTCCTGCTGGTGGAAGCCCCAGATGCAAACGATCCCCGGTGAGCGTAGGTTTCCGCACTGCACCCCTTCCTTCCGCGAGGCTTGCACCGATGCGTCGAACACAGGCGTTCGTTCTTACCGCGCTCTTTCTCTCGGCCTGCACACTCCAGCGCTGGCAGCAGCCGGAACGGACCACGGCGCTTGACGATCACATGATGCTGATGAGCGCGGCCGACATGCGCGCGCCGACGACGTCGACCGCAACCGCATCCGGCGATCCGCAAGGCACGCCCGGACTTCCCGCGAGTAACAACGCGGCTGCGGCACGACTCGCCGCGAGTCCGCGCCACAGTGAGTGGGTGAAGATCGCGTGGACACCTGGGTCGCCGGATTCGATCATGGCCTGGGTCGTGTATCCCAAGACGAACCGCAAAGCGCCGGTCGTGGTGGTCGTGCACGAAATCTTCGGCCTGTCGACCTGGGTGCGCGGCGTGGCCGATCAGGTCGCCGCCGAAGGGTTCATCGCAATCGCGCCGGATTTCCTCTCAAAAGTTCGCGGCGGACCCACTACAGTCGAACTCCGCGGCGACTCGGCTCAAAAACTGATCCGCGGCTTCAGCTCCACCGATCAGGCCGCGATCATCGACGCGGCCGCGAACTACGCGATGATGCTCCCGGCTGCCGAACAAAAATATGCCGTGATCGGCTACTGCTGGGGCGGTTCTGCGACGTGGAGCCACGCCATAAACGGCGGCGTGATGGGTTTCTCCGGCGGTGTCGCATTTTACGGCACGCCGTATACCGGCGGCGGACAGCGCGCCACGACAACGACACCTGCGATCCCCGCGACGCTCATTGCAGACTCCGTCTCGAAGATCACCAAGCCGGTCATGCTGCTCAGCGGCTCGAAGGACGCGCGCATCAGCGCGCTGATGCCGGCAATCGACTCCATGATGAAGGCGATGCACAAGGACTACTCCTATAAGAACTACGAAGGCGCCATCCACGGATTCCTCCGCGCCCAGGACGATCCGAAAGCCACGCGCGACGAAGCGGAAGAAGCGGCGAATCTCGCCGCCACAAAGGACGGCTGGCCGCGGACGGTCGCTTTCCTCAAGAAAGTCCTCGCGGTGAAATAGCGCGTGACGATCGTTCTCGGCCTCGCGCTCATCGCCGTGCTGACGGTGGGCGTGCTCTTCATGATCAACGGTGTAGGGCTCTTTGCGCCGTCGAAGAGGCCAATGGTCGAGTTCGATCCGGAGGTACTCACCGGCCACATCGCCCGCGTGACCGCCGCGATCAGCGCGGCCGCCGCGGGCGCAGTGGTGTACACTCTCGAAGGGCATCGCCACGACGTGCCCGCGGTCAGCGTCGACGGCATGCCCATTCAGCCGGGTGTGGACGTGGTGATCGAACGTATTGAGAACGGGTTCGCGTTCGTGGAACGGTGGGAGGTCGTGGAAGGGAGGATCTAGCGGATGGATGAGCACGGCGCGCTGTTCTTTTGGTTTTTCGCGGCGCTCTTCATACTGCGCATCATCGCGGCGACGTTCGTCTATGCCTGGCTCCTCTCCGACGCGCCGGAATGCCCTTCGTGCGGACACGAGACGCTGCACGTCGAACCACGCCCGTTCCAGCGGCTATTTCCCAAACTGCGTCCGAGCTGGTGTCCCGCGTGCGGGTGGGAAGGGATGCTGCACCCTCCCGCGTTGCCCCCTCAGTCGCGCACGAGCGTGAACACCGAGAGCCAATCTGGCCAGTTTCCGCTCATTTCGAAGAAGTCCTCGAAGTAGACCAGCCCCGCACGCTCGAACGCCTCAACGAGCGCCGCGAACCCGTCGTCGTCGAAAATCGGCCCGACCGCGACCAGCCCCTGTTCGACGCGAAACTCTTCGTCCGTGAGCGTCAGTGCGGTGTCGATCTGCGCCCGCGTAATTCCGGAGCGCTCGTAGGCGGCCTTCTTCACCAGCAGGGTGGGCGCGCCGGAAGACAGTGGAAGTGGCATGGGAGAAGGCTAGCTTTCGGACAATGCGCGCAGCAACTGCTTCCCGGGCTTCATCCGACTTCGACGTGATCGTGGTAGGCGGCGGTCACGCCGGCGCCGAGGCTGCCGTGGCGGCAGCACGCGCGCTCGGGCCGGCCGCTCGCGTGGCACTCGTGACCAGCGCGCTCGACACGATCGGCCAGATGTCGTGCAACCCGGCCATCGGCGGCATCGCAAAAGGCACCGTCGTGCGCGAGATCGACGCGCTCGGCGGCGTGATGGGCCGCGCGACGGATATGGCGTCGATTCAGTTCCGCATGCTGAATCGCGGCAAGGGTCCCGCGGTATGGGCGCCGCGCGCGCAGTGCGATCGCGCGCTCTATCGCGCAGCGGTCCGCCACGTCGTGGAGTCGCAGCGCGGGATTTCCCTGATCGAAGGCACCGTACGCCGGCTGCTGTTCGCGACCGGCGAAGCCCGCGTGGCAGGCGTCGAAACGATGGACGGTGCACAACTCCGGGCGCGTTCGGTCGTGATCACGACCGGCACGTTCCTGCGCGGGCGCATGCACATCGGAACGGATACGCAGGTGAGTGGAGGACGCGCAGGTGAAGCGGCGACCACGCACCTCGCCGAGCAGATTGCGGAGGTCGGGATCACCACGGCGCGCTTCAAGACCGGGACCCCGCCGCGCATCGAGGGAGAGACCGTCAACATATCCGTGCTCCAGCGCCAGGACTCGGAGATCGACGAGTTCGACTACGCGTGGTCCGCGTTCTGGAGCGCACCGCGAAGGTTTGTTCGCCAGCGTCAGGCGCCATGCTGGATCACGTTCGCCGGCGCGCCGACGAAGGAGATCGTCGCAACCCACCTCCGGGAATCCGCGATGTATGGCGGCGCCATCTCAGCGCGCGGCCCACGCTATTGCCCGTCGATCGAAGACAAGATTCTCCGATTCCCCGACGTCGAACGGCACCAGATTTTCCTCGAGCCCGAAGGCCTCGGCACGAGCGAGATGTACGTCAACGGACTCTCGACGTCGCTGCCTGCGCCCGTGCAGTTGCGGATGCTGCGATCGGTTCCCGGTCTGGAGCACGTCGAAATGACGCGGCCGGGTTACGCGATCGAATACGACTATTACCCGCCGACGCAGTTGTTTCCGTGGCTCGAGGTGCGCGCAATTGCCGGGTTGTTCTTTGCGGGACAGATCAACGGCACCACCGGTTATGAAGAGGCCGGCGCGCAGGGCGTGGTCGCGGGGCTGAACGCCGGCCTGCTGGCCGCGGGGAGCGAGCCGGTGACATTCGGCCGCGAAACATCGTACATCGGCGTGCTGTGCGACGACCTCGTCACGCGCGGCGTCGACGAGCCCTACCGCCTGTTCACATCGCGATCGGAGTTCCGCCTGACCGTGCGGCAGGACAACGCGATTCGGCGGCTTGCGGAGATTGGGGAATCGCTCGGACTGTACGATGATCACGAGCGACGCGTCATCGAACGGCGCGCCGACGACGAGATGCTCGCGATGAAACTCGCGCGGGACACTCAGGCGCGCGGCGAGCAGGTCGACGAGCAGCTGGTCGCGGCCGGCACCGCGCCGCTCGTGCACCCGGTGCGCGTCGCGGAGCTCGTCAAGCGGCAGGGCGCCTCGCTCCGCGCGCTGTTCGCGGCGACGGGCGTGGGCGCGCCGCTTTCCCGCGAGGCGCTCGTGACCGTTGAGCTCGAGCTCAAGTACGCCGGATATTTCGCGAAGGAGCGCAACGCAGCCGACCGTCTCCGGCGCATGGGCCAATACGTGCTGCCGCATGATGCACCGTACGAGCGGATGCACACGCTCTCGGTTGAATCACGCCAGAAGCTGGCGGCGCGCCGGCCGCTCTCACTCGCGCAAGCGGCCAGCGTCCCCGGCGTGAGTCCGGCCGACCTGCAGAATCTCGTCCTGGAGATCGAGCGATCGCGACCCTGATCGCGATCGCACTCGCGATCCTCGGCTTTCTGCCGCTGGCGAACTGGCTGCCGGGAGGCGCGAGCGATCCCGCCTACGCGCACCGGTATATCAGCTGGGGATACGGATCGGCGATCTGCCTCGGCGTCGCGGTGATCGCGGCGATCTGGTGGGGAGGGGCGCCGCGCGCGCGCGCGGCGGAACCTGCGCCGCAGGACACCACCCGCAACGAACACGCGAAATGGCTTCGGGTTGCAGGCGCCCTGCTCCCGCTCGGTGCGTTCGCACTCTACGCGATCATCGCGCGCACGGTGTTCTCCGGTCGCCCGCTGCTGATAGACGAAGTGGTGCAGGTGCTGCAGGCACGAATCTATGCGGCCGGCCATCTCTGGCTGCCCGTCGCCACGCACCGCGAGTTCTACTCGATCTTGCACGTCGTCGACACGGGCAACAAGGTGTATTCGCAGTTTCCGCCAGGCGGACCGGCGATGCTCGCCATCGGGGAGCTGCTGCACGCAACCTGGCTCGTGGGACCCGCATGCGGTGCGATTTCCGTCGCGCTCTTTGCCCGTCTCGTGAAGATGACCGACCCGGACGCGTCGCGCACGTTTCATGTCGCCGCGACGCTGCTGTTCGCCGTGACGCCGTTCGGCGCTTTCATGTTCGGATCGCACATGAACCACGCCACGGCCCTGATGTGGCTGCTCCTCGCGACGGTCGCGCTCGGCATGGTTGCGGCGAGCCCCTCGCGCCGGGCATGGTGGGCCTTCGTCAACGGGTTCGCGCTCGGCGCTGCGGCCACCATACGTCCGCTCGACGCCTTTGCGTTCGCCCTTCCAGCCGCAGGCTGGCTGCTGATGCTGGCACGGCAGGACAAGCGGCGCTGGGCAGACGCTGTCGCATCGGGCGTCGGTGTCGCCATTCCGTTCGTCGCGATGATGTACGTGAACGCCCAGACCACCGGGTCACCCCTGCTGTTCGGCTACGAGGTGCTGTGGGGCAAGGCACATGGCCTCGGTTTTCACGCCGCGCCATGGGGCGACCGGCATACACCCTCGCGCGGACTCGAGCTGATCTCGCTCTACGTCACGCGGTTGCAGAGCTACCTGTTCGAGACGCCGTTCCCGGCAATGCTGCCCGTGATCGCGGCGTTCGCACTCACCAAACGCCTCTCCGCACTCGACCGGTACCTCCTCATCAGTTCAACGCTACTCGGCGCATTCTATTTCGCCTACTGGCACGACGGATTTTACCTCGGCCCCCGGTTCGTATTTCCCTGGCTGCCGGTGCTCGTGCTGTTCACCGCCCGGCTGCCGCGCCTCGTGCGCGAGCGTTTCGGGCGGGCGCGCGTCTGGGCAGGCACGAACGCAGCGCTCGCAACCGGCGCGGTCATGGCCGTGGCCTTCTCGCTGCCCGTGCGAGTGATCGAGTATCAGAACGGACTGACGTCGATGCGCGACGACTACACGGCAGGGTCGGCGCAGGCGGGGGTGCACGACGCGCTCGTGTTCGTACGAGAGAGCTGGGGTGCGCAGCTCATGGCACGCATGTGGGAGCGCGGCATATCGCGGAGTGCGTCGGCCGCGCTTTATCACGGCGTTGACGCGTGCATGCTCGACAAGGGAATCCGCGACGCCGAAGCTCGCGGTCTCGGCGGCGCGGCCGCCGAGGCACGGCTCGAGCCGCTGCTCGCGGATTCCGCACGCGTTCGCCCAAGCCCGTGGTCACCGGACAGCACCGAGAAACTGCTTCAAGGCGCCAAGTACGACGAGACCTGCGTCACGCGGATTAATGAGGACCGGCGCGGATTCACGCACCTCGCCCCGCTGCTGCTCGAGCGGGGAAGCGGGAACGTATATGTGCGCGATTTGCAGGCGCGCGACTCGCTGATCGCGGCGGAGTATCCGTCGCGTCCGGTGTACTTGCTGCGCCGGAAGTACGCGAATGCCGACTCGGCGTTCGAGTGGATCCCGCTGAAGCGTGATTCACTTGTGGCCGCATGGCGGAGCGGGCAGCTGTAGTTTTTTGCGGCGACTATTTAGTAGCTGTTTGATACTATTACTTCTTTAGAGGGCCGGGGATGGGGAGTACTTTGCGATCTCGGTCGTGGGTGAGATGCTATGCGATTGGAGTTCTTGGTTCTTGGCCGTGGGACGAGGCGAGTATCGAACGGCAAGGTGTGAGTCCTCGGGCGTAAGGGGCTCAGGCTTGAGAAAAGTGCAATGGCCGTTCTCAGACCTGAGCCCCTCGGTAACTGGGTACTGGCACCTTGCCGTTCTTCGTCCCACTGCCAAGAACCAAGAACCCCAGTCCCAAAAGCATCTCACTCAAAGCCGATCCACTCGGGCGAGTACTTCGCCCGGGACGAAATCAGCGGGAGGAGCGTCCTTAGCGACCGGTGCCTTTCACGGCGTCCAGTAAGTCATATACACAGCTTCCCGTGCGCCAAATTGTTTCACGTGAAACAATTTGCCTTGCCGATGCATCTACGGCATGCCTATGTTGGACACTTCGGATTCTCTTCTCACGCATGGTAGCAAGGAACTTGTGGCTCGGATAATCGCGATCGCCAACCAGAAGGGTGGTGTTGGAAAGACGACGACTGCTGTGAATCTGGCCGCCAGCCTCGCTGCGGCGGAGCAGAGGGTCTTGCTCGTCGATGGTGATCCGCAGGGGAACGCGACAAGTGGAATCGGCCTGGTGAAAGAGTCGTACGAGACGACGGTGTACGATGTTCTCCTCGACCCCGCAACAATTGGATCCGCGATAATCCGAGAGGTTCAGTTCCGGCACCTTGATGTCGTTCCTGCAACGCCAGATCTCGCCGGCGCCGAGGTGGAGCTTGTGAGCAAGGTCGACCGGGAGCTCTCTATGAGTCGCGCGTTCGAGGAAGTGCGGGACTCCTACGATTTCATCCTCATCGACTGTCCGCCGTCGCTCGGCTTGATCACCGTGAACATGCTCGCAGCTGCTGACGCGGTGCTCATTCCCCTTCAGTGCGAGTACTATGCGCTCGAGGGGTTGTCGCAGCTGCTGAACACGGTGCATCGTGTCCAGCAGGGCGTGAATCCGTCACTGGCGATCGACGGCGTGTTGCTCACCATGTACGACGCGAGGCTCAATCTGTCGCGCCAGGTCGCAGCGGACGCGCGGGAGTACTTCGGAGCCAAGGTCTTTCAGAGCGTCGTGCCGCGGAATGTTCGACTCGCGGAAGCACCGAGTTTTGGGAAGCCGATCATTGTCTACGACGTGGCTTCCGTCGGTGCAAAGGCATACATGGGCGTCGCGAAAGAGCTGATCGAACGCACTCACATTCCTGTTCGCACATGAGACGCGCAACTTATTGTATTTCAATGAGTTACATGAATAATACGGTACCGTATTATGTCAACTGACAAGCCGAGGCGATTGGGACGCGGGTTGGAGGCCCTTCTGGCCGGTCATCCATCGACCAGCGAGTCGAAGAGCGCTCGCGACGAGAAGCCGCGGAGTGCGCTCCGTTCGATTGCGCTCTCGCAGATTCGGCCGAATCCGATGCAGCCGCGAAAACAGTTCAGCGACGCCGAGCTGCGCGACCTCGAAGCGAGCATCCGGAGCAACGGCCTGCTGCAGCCCGTCACGGTGCGCGCAGGGGCGTCGGGCAACGAGTTCTTCCTGATCGCTGGCGAGCGCCGGTTTCGCGCGGTGCAGCGGCTCGGGTGGCGTGAAGTGCCTGCGATTGTTCGCGACGAATCGGAAGTGGACGACAAGTCGCTCCTCACGCTCGCGCTCGTCGAGAATCTCCAGCGCTCCGACCTCAACCCGATCGAGGAAGGCGAGGGATATCAGCAGTTGATCTCGCAGTTCTCGCTCTCGCAACAGGAGGTAGCGGATGTCGTCGGCAAGGACCGCTCGACGGTAGCGAACACGGTCCGACTTCTTGCACTGCCATCGCAGGTGCGGCGCATGGTGCGCGAAGGCGAGCTCTCCATCGGCCATGCGCGCGCACTCCTCTCGCTCGGCGACGATCATCGCATGATCGAACTCGCGAAGGCGATTGTCGCCGAGGGACTCAATGTTCGCGAAGTCGAGCAACGCGTGCGCGAGGTCGGCACGAAACGCGCGACGGCGCGGAACACGCCGGGACGGCCCGAGGCCAAGCGGCCTCCGGAAGTCGCACGTATCGAAGAACAACTGCGCCGCCGGCTGCAGACGGATGCAAAGGTGCGCCTCCGCGCGAAGAATGCCGGCGAACTGCGGATTCCATTTTATTCGGCCGACGACCTTGAGCGGCTGCTCGACATCATGCTCGGCGCGTCGAGGGAGGCGCTATGACGAGAAAGACCCGCAAGCAGCCGCGCGCGCAGCATCACGGGAACATCTTCTCTCCGGACTCGGGGTCGATGTATGTCCACGTGCAGCGCGAGAATGGACTCGCGCACCATACAATGGTGCTCAGGCCTTGGCAGGTACAGGCGCTGCGCGTGCTGACATCGAAATGGTTTCTGATTGCACTTGCCGTCGGCATCACGAGCTGGGGATACTTTGCAGTACAGTCTGCGCGTGTGCCGCTTCTCCAGTGGCGCATCGCGCACCTTGAACAGGATGCGCAGCGCATCGACTCATTGGAGAAAACTTTGACGCAGCTGCAGTCCAGATATGAGCAGGTGCAGCGGATGTTGAGCGCGCCGGCCACCGCGAGACGCGCGAAGGCCGCCGCCCCGAAGCCCGACAGTCTCGCAGATCGCGTACACCCTTAGCGCAGCCGGGAGGTCGATGACCATGTTTGGAAAAGACGGGGGAGCAACGCAGCGAACAGAACGCAGCCACACACCGATCGCAGAAGCACCGATGTCCATCATCTCGAGCGGCATGCGCATCACCGGCGATTTGGACTGCGCTGGTGTAGTGAAGGTGGATGGGCACGTCGACGGATCCGTGACCGGCGCACGACAAGTGTTGCTCGGACGCGGCGGGGCCGTGCATGGGAATGTCATCGCGGACGAAGTTGTCATCGGCGGGGTGGTTGACGGCGCCATAGTAGCGGCTGAGCGTTTGGAGTTGCAGGGGACTGCGGTGGTGAGCGGCGACATCGAGACAAAGTCGATTGTCGTGATGGAGGGCGCGCGCATCAACGGGGCTGTGCGAATGAGTGATGCGATCGCCGCACAAAGGCCTGGTCATCCGGAGCCGCTCCGTATTGCGACCAGCGCATGACAGTGTCGTGCCAGCAACGCCACATGTAGCCAAATTCCATGATGCTCAACAGTTCTTACGATAGTAAACATTTGGGTACTTTTCAACTGTATTCACTTTCTCCATCATAGTTTAGGCATCATGATTTCAGCTGCAAGAAAGGTTGTTATTGTAGTTCTCAACATCGGTGTGGGAATCTCCATCGCCTGCTCCGCCAAAGGAAGCGCTTCCGCGACTGGCGCCAAGGTGTTCAAGGTCGCCTTGCTCACTCCGGGGCCGATTTCCGATCAATCGTGGAATGGCAGTGCCTACGAAGGCCTCATGCGCATCAAGGACAGCATTCCCGGCGCGCAGGTCAGCCACATTCAGACAAAGACCCCTGCGGAGTTCGAAGAGAACTTCCGACAGTACGGTGCGGCGGGATACTCACTCGTGATCGGCCATGGATTCGAGTTTCAAGACGCGGCCGCGCGCGTTGGACCAGAGTTTCCGAAGACGATTTACATCACCACGGGCGGCAACACTGTTGGTGCGAACGTCGCCGCGATGAGTTTTTCATTCGAACAGCCTTCTTATCTCGCCGGGATCGTCGCCGGAGCGATGACGAAAACTGGAACTGTCGGTTGCATAGGAGGCACCGAGCTCCCGCCCGTGAAAGCCGCGTTCGCGTCGTTCACGGCCGGCGTAAAGAGCGTGAACCCAAAGGCGAAAGTGCTGGTTTCCTACATCGGCAATTGGGACGACGCGAGCGCCGGGAAGGAACAGGCGCTTGCTCAGCTCGGACGCGGCGCCGACATCATCTTCCAGGATGCAGACGCGGCGGGCCTCGGCGCATTCCAGGCCGTGCGCGAGGCAAAGACCGCGTACGTGATCGGCTCGAACGCCAACCAGAACGCGGTCGCGCCCGAAGTCACGCTGGGAAGCGTCGTTATCGACGTGCCGCACGCGTTCATGGTCGTCGCGCGCGAAGTCAGCAGCGGGCAGTTCAAGCCGAGAATCGTCAAGCTGGACATGAAGGTCGACGTGGTGCGCTGGACGCCGAACCCTGCACTCGAATCCAGGATTCCCGCGAGCGCGAAGCATGCCGTCGATTCCGTGCGCACGCAGATGCTCGCCGGAAAATTCTCCATCCCCGCCCTGCCTGGCACGAAATGACCGGTGCTCCGCTCGCATCGATCGCAGCGCACCTCGACGCGCTGCTGCGCGTACGCGAGACACCTGATTATCCGCCGGCGCTCAACGGCGTACAGGTCGAGCACCGCGGCCCGGTGAAGAAGATCGCCGCCGCGGTCGATGCATCGGCACGGACGATTCGGGGCGCCGTGGATGCGGGCGCCAACATGCTGCTCGTGCATCACGGGCTGTTCTGGGGCGGCCTGCAACCGCTCGCCGGACCCCATCTGGCGCGGGTGAGGCTTCTCCTCGACCACGATGTCGCGCTGTACTCGGCGCATCTTCCGCTCGACGCGCACCCGACGTTTGGCAACTCATTGCTGCTTGCGCGCGCGATCGGACTGGAGCCGGGCGCCGGATTTGCGCGCCACGAAACCATTGACTGCGGAGTGCGCGGACCGGGGGACTTCGAGACCGCCGAACTTCTTTCACGCCTCGATGTCTTCGCGAAATCGCACGGCGGCGGCGCCGTGGCGAGCACGATCACGCCGGGTCGGCGCACGCGCCACTGGGCCATCTGCTCCGGCGCCGGAATCAGCGCCAGCACGATTCGCGAGGCCGTCGACCACGGCGTCGACACTTTGATATCCGGCGAGGGACCCCACTGGAGCGCCGTCGACGCGGAGGAAAATGGTCTGGTCATCATCTACGCCGGCCACTACGCCACGGAGACACTCGGTGTCTGCGCGGTGGCAGAGCACCTCTCCACGACGTTCGACGTGCCCTGGACGTTCATCGCGGCACCGACTGGGCTGTGACCGCGGCCGCGCTCGCGCTCCGCGGAATTACCAGGCAGTTCGGCCGAACAATTGCGCTCGACAGTGCGCAATTCGAGCTGCGAACCGGAACGTTGCATGCGCTGCTCGGCGAAAACGGGGCGGGGAAAACCACGCTGATGCGAATCGCATTCGGCATGTTGCGCCCCGATGCGGGCACGATGGAATTAAACGGCTCCGTGCGCCACTGGCGGTCGAGTGCCGATGCAATCGCGGCGGGAATCGGGATGGTGCATCAGCACTTTCTGCTCGTCCCCGCCATGACCGTCGCGGAGAACGTTTCGCTCGGCGACCGCGGGCCATTTCGCCGTTTTGATGCGCGCGTGGCGGCTGAGCGTGTCCGGAATATCGGGGCCGAAACCGGGCTGGTGCTCGATCCGGCGTCACGCGTCGCTGATCTTTCGGTTGGCGCTCAGCAGCGCCTCGAGATCGTCAAGGCGCTCGCGCGTGATGTGAAAATCCTGATTCTCGATGAGCCGACAGCGGTCCTCACGCCTGCCGAATCGCAGGAACTCTACGCCTGGCTCCGGTCGTTCGTCGCGCGCGGGCACACTGTCGTGCTGATCACGCACAAGGTGCGCGAGGCGCTCGCGCTCGCAGACGACGTCACGGTGCTGCGCCGCGGCCGCTCGGTGCTCTCCGGAAGGCCCGAGGCACTCGGCGAACCCGCGGTGATCGACGCGATGGTCGGCGCGATCGCGGCGAGCGGCGTGCGTGAACCGGCTGCGTCGCAAATCGGTATGGGCGCCGTGGTGGCCTCACTCGATGGCGTGTCGGTGACGGACGAACGCGGTGTACCGCGCCTGCGCGACGTGACGATGGACGTTCGCGCCGGCGAGATCGTCGGCGTCGCGGGCGTCGAGGGCTCGGGTCCGCGCGAACTTCTGCGCGTGCTCGCCGGGCGCATTGCCGCGCGCAGCGGAACCACGCGCATTCCGGTTCGGATTGGATTCGTTCCGGAGGACCGGCTGCGCGACGCGCTGATCCCCGTTATGACGCTCGTGGAAAATTTCGCGCTCAAGGACGCCAGCGTATCGCGCGGATCGATGCCGTGGGCATCGTACGAGTCACGCACACGATCCCTTATCCTCGCGCACGATGTGCGCGCGAGCGGTGCGGACTCGCCCGCTGGCGCTCTCTCGGGCGGCAACCAGCAGAAGTTCGTCCTTGGCCGCGAGCTTGAGGGATCGCCCGAGCTGCTCGTCGTCGAGAACCCCACGCGAGGTCTCGACATCCGCGCGGCGGCGCACGTGCTTGGCGAACTGCGCGCGGCGCGCGCGTCTGGTGTCGCCGTCGTCGCGTACTCGAGCGACCTCGACGAAGTGCTCTCGATCGCCGACCGGATGCTCGTCTGCTTCGACGGCCGCATCACCCCAACCGCGGCCGATGCGGCGACCGTCGCGCGCGCATTGGTCGGCATCGCGTGAAGCTGCTCGCGCGATTCGCGGCTTCGAAGGCAGGCGCAAGCGTCGTGGCTGCCGTGCTCGCGCTGGCGGTTGTCGCCGTGGTGGTGGTTGCCGGCGGATACGACATCGGGCGCGCGGCGACTGCACTCTGGGACGGCGCGGCCGGCTCTCCCTATTCGTTCTTCTCAGGGACACTCCTGCGCGCAACGCCGCTGATCATTGTCGGCCTTTCCGTCGCCATCGCATTTCAGGCG
>JBOHTH010000040.1:0-2822 GCA_050733535.1 Gemmatimonadaceae bacterium
CTACAAGCTGTGGGGGCCGAACCTGCTGCTTGGCGCGGACGTGAGCCGCGGCGGAAATGGCCAGCGCAAGGTGCTCGGGATCGTCGGTTTCGGACGGATCGGCGCTGCCGTCGCGAAGCGCGCCGTGGGGTTCGACATGGAGGTGATTGCGTACGATCCGCACGCGCGCGCTGCAATAGAGGCGAGCGGTATCGCGAGTTGGGCGGATCTCAATGAGCTGCTCGAGCGCAGTGATTTCGTATCGTTGCACCCGCTGCTCACCGCGGAAACGCGGCACCTGATCGACGCGGCCGCGCTGAAGCGCATGAAGCCGACGGCGATCCTCGTGAATGTTTCGCGCGGGCCGGTGGTGGACGAGGCCGCGCTTGTTCGTGCGTTGCGCGAAGGATGGATCGCCGGGGCGGCGCTCGACGTGTTCGAGAACGAGCCGGCGATGGCGCTTGGCCTGAGCGAATGCGCGAACGCGGTCATCGTGCCGCACATCGCGTCGGCGAGCACGGGCACGCGCGACCGCATGGCGACGATGGCCGCGGAGAACGCGCTGGCGCACCTCCGCGGTGAGCGCGCGCCGAACGCCGTGAACCCGGACGTGTACGGCGGCGAAGCGTACCGTGCGCGGATGTCGCGCGCATCCATCGCGACGTGACGCGCGCGTGAGCGCGACGCCGGCTGAGGCGGCGAGGGAAATCCTCCTCGCGGCCATTCGCGCGGTGGATCCACGCGTGCTGACCGCCAATGCGCTGCGCGGTTGGCGAGGCGCACGCGCCGATCCTTCCGTGGAAGTGATTGCCGCCGGGAAGGCCGCCGACGCGATGGTTCGCGGCGCCGCCGATGCCCTCGGGCCCGCGCTGCGGGGAGGGGTGGAGATCTCACCGGCCGCGGGTTCCGACATTCCCAGCGGCCTCGGCGCGTTCACCGGCGGTCATCCATTGCCCAACGAGGAGGGTGCGCGCGGCGCGCGCGCGGCGATGCATCTGTTGGGTCAAGCCGGCGCCGGCTCGCGCGTACTCGTGCTCATCTCCGGCGGTGCGTCGTCGCTCATGACGCTCCCGGCGGAGGGCATCATGATCGACGACATGGTCGAGATGTCGCGCACGCTGATGGCCGCCGGCGCGGACATCCGCGAGCTGAACTGCGTGCGCAAGCACCTCGATCGATTGAAGGGCGGCCTCATGGCTCGGGCCGCGGCCGGTGCGTCGATCCGCGCGCTCGTGCTCTCCGACGTGATCGGCGATCCGCTCGACGTGATCGCCTCGGGACCGCTCGTGCCCGATCCCACCACGTACGACGACGCAGTCGGCGTGCTGCGCGCGCGCGGCGTATGGGACGGAATGCCCGCCGCGATTCGCGATCATCTTCTCGCGGGCGCACGCGGCGAACGTCCGGAGACGCCGAAAGCCGGAGATCCGTGTTTCGCGAGTGTCGCGATCGAGGTGATCGGCAACAACGCGCTGGCGGTGCAGGGTGCCGCGACTGAGGCGCGTCGCCGCGGATTCGATGTCGAACTGCTCGCGGAGGCCGTCTTCGGCGAGGCGCGCGACGCCGGCGAATTATTTGCGCGTCATGCGATGCAACGCTGGGCGGACAGGGACCGCCCGCGGTGCATTCTCGGGGGCGGAGAGACGACCGTGACCGTCACGGGTTCCGGAATCGGCGGCCGGAATCTCGAGTTCGCGGCCGCAGCCGCGCTGACGATCGACGGCGTGTCCGGACTCGCGATTGGTTCAATCGGCACCGATGGCCGCGATGGACCGACCGACGCTGCAGGCGCGGTGGTGGACGGAACGACCGCTGTGCGCGCGCGCCTCGCGCACATGGAGCTCACCGAACACCTTCGCGACAATGATTCGTTGCGCGCTCTCGACGCTGCTGGTGCCGTCGTGCGAACCGGTCAGACCGGCACCAACGTCATGGACGTCTGCGCCGCGACGATTATGCCGTGAACCAGCAGTCGGACGTTCGCTATTGCACCACGAGTTGCAGCGAGTCGCGCAACGCTCCCCTCGTCGCAACGATCCAGGTGGTGCCGGACTTCAGCGCGCTGACGTTGGCCACCCGAATGCCGACGGGTGAGGCGAGCGCGATCGTCGTATCACGCACCACATAAGTCACGACCGGCGTTCCCGTCAGTGGGTTTGCCAGGGGCCCCGTCAGCGCGACGATCTGACGGTTGAGTGCGTCGAACCCGTCTACCCATACGGACCAGGTGCCACCGGCAGAGAGCGTGTCGCACGCGTGTGTCGCGGGGCAGCGCAGCTGGATTCGCGTGAGCCGCTGCATGAGGACGACGCTCTTGTAGCCGATGTGCCTCGGCACCGTCGTCTGCACGATGACGGTTTGGTTCCCGATGAACCGCGACTCAGTGGTGTCCACGCTGCCGACGAGCGCCTCGATCGCCACCGTCACGGTCGCCGGCTCGAGCGGTGGCGCGAGGGACGTGAACGACCCCGATCCGCCCGGCGAGAGGATCGTCGCGCCGTCAACGACCGTTTCGCCGACGCCCGGCCTGACGATCGTGGCGGTGTCCACCGCCCATTTGAAGGCCGTGTCGGGCAACGCGGGGTTCGTCTGTACCGTGTAATGCCCCTGTTCGCCGAGGCTGAACAGCGTGTCGGGCCCCGTGATCGTGAAGGCGACCGGTGTCGCGGGATCGTACGGGTTGGTCGCGGCGTACGGGTCTCCGCACGCGGTGGCGACGACAAGAGAACCGATGGCGAGCATCGGTCGAACCAGCCGGTTCATGCGCGTTGACCTCACCTGAACCGGACGTTGAAGCCGGCTGCCAGCCCGGCGCCGGATCCATCCCTCGCGCTGGCCGGCAC
>JBOHTH010000041.1:0-7026 GCA_050733535.1 Gemmatimonadaceae bacterium
CGTGCCGGGCGCTCCAGCGGCTCCAGCGGCTCCAGCGGCTCCAGCGGCACTCCAGGCTCCTGTTGCCGACGCGACGCCAGTGACCAGCCAGCCCGAGCGGCACGCCCATCGGGCCGCCGCGCCGCACGCGCGCGCGGCGCAGTCACAGGGCGCGCCGGCCGCGCGCGGCGATTCGTCGATCGGAGTGTCGGGCATTAGGCTCACGCGCGACGAAGCGTTTTCGCTCGTGCGGGACGCCGTGGCGGCGCTCGCCACCGGCGACGACGCGGTGCCGAGCGAGCGCGTGCGTCAAAAAGCTCACGCGCTGCTCGGACGCGACAGCGAAAGCCTCAGCGAGCGGAACTTCGCCCGCATCCTCCGCGATGCGCACGACGGCGACGTGGTGGACCTCCGCAAGCGCGGCGACGCATTCGAAGTGGCGATGGCGGCGAGCGTGCCGAGCGTCGCGGATCAGCTCGAGGTGAAGGAAGCGCAGCTCAAGGCGGCGGCCGCGCAGGAAAAGGCGGCGAACACCGTTGCGGTGCCTCGCGGGATGGGGCATCGGGGCGCGCCGGCACGCGGCGGCCGTGGTGCGTTTGGCGCAAAGGGCGCGGCGCCCGCAGCGAACCTGCTGTTGCTCGGCGTGGTCGATGACGCACCTGCTGCTGCCGACGAGGCCGCCGAGAAGCCCGGACGGCGCGGACGGGGCCGCGCGCGCAAGGACGATGGGGCGGATGGCGCGGGCGAGGAGAAGCCGGCACGCACGCGCGTGCCGCGGGCCAAGAAGGCCAGCACGACGGCGTGACGCACCGGCCGTTGCCGGCCGGGTTTTACGCGCGCGACACTGGACTCGTCGCGCGCGACCTGCTCGGTGCAATACTGGAGTGCACCGCGGGCGGCGTGCGGTGCCGCGGACGGATCGTCGAGACCGAAGCGTACACCGGCGAGGAGGATGCGGCGTGCCATGCCGCCGCCGGGCGCACGGCGCGCACGGAGGTGCTGTACGGGCCGCCGGGCCGGGCGTACGTCTACTTCGTGTACGGCATGCACTGGTGCGTGAACGCGGTCACGCGGCGCGCTGGCCTGCCAAGCGCCGTGCTCATTCGTGCGGTCGAGCCGCTCGAGGGCATCGCCGCCATGCGCCGGCGCCGCGGGGTGAAACGCGAGCGCGAGCTGACGAACGGGCCGGCCAAGCTGTGCGAGGCGTTCGCAATCACTGGCGCACACAATGGCGTTTCACTTCGCACGTCGCCGCTGAGGATACTCAATGGCGAGGCGGTTCCGGACCGCGAAGTCGCGATCACGCGGCGAATAGGGATTTCGAAGGCGGCGGAGGAGCCGCTCCGGTGGATTATACGCGAGAGTCCATACGTATCGCGCGGGTAGGGGCAGATGTGAGAGGGAGTTCAGCTGCGGACTGCGGAACTCGCCCCACTACGCACTGCGGGACTCGCCCCACTGCGCGCTGCGGGACTCGATTCGCTGCGGACTGCGGAAACGACGAAGGGCGCGACCCGTGTGGGGCGCGCCCTTGTCCGTCTACTGCTTGCAGCTCACACGGCTGATTTCATTCCGCAGTCCGCAGCGACTCGAGTTCCGCAGTCCGCAGCGAATCGAAATCTCAGCCGCCAGCAAATCGCCTGCTTACCAGGATTTGTCGATCGAACTCCCGAAGTTGTATCTGATCCCCGCCGCAAAGCTCGTCGTGAATCCCGTGCCGTTGATGTACCAGTCGGACGCGCCCTGAGTCGGCATCAGCGACACCTGCGCGAACGGCGCCCACCGCTTGTAGACCCACATCGCGCCCACGTTGGCGAAAACTCTCCCCATTGCGCGCGCGTCGACGATCGCCGTGGCGTTCGAGTCTGCCGCAGCCGTGGTGCATGCGGCGCAGGTTCCGAGTTTCGCGGAGTTGACGAAGTTGAATGAGTAGCCGAGGCTGACGTACGGCTTGATCATCTTGATCTCGGGGGTGAAGAGCATCAGCGAGAACCCGACCTGGCGCATGTCGTTGATACCCACCGGAAGCGGCCCGCTGCCGTTGACGTCGGCGACCGACGAAGTCGTGCTGAAGTACGACTGGTTGGCAAAGATGTTGAGCGCAAACTTCTCGCGCGTGAGCATCCAGTCGATGCCGACTGTCGGCGCGGTGGTGTGCAGGTTACCGGAGCCCGGGGTCGTCGCAAAGTTCGTGACGCCGCCGAACACGCCCCAATACCACGAATCCGCAAAGGGCCGTGAAGCGGACTGCGCGTGGCCGGCCGCCGGGGTGAACCCGACCGCTGCAGCTGTGGCCAGCGAGAGGACGACGAGACGAGACGATCGCATACGGTATACCTCGAAATGGAGGACCTTTCGGTGATCTCATCGTGGCTCCACCGACTGCCGCGTGACGCCATCGCAGGCGCCACACGCCGCCGGGGCACCCACTTGGGCCTCCCGGAGGTTCATGCGTGGGACGATGGGGCGGTCAAAGTGGTCACTTTAAGACCGAAGACCAAGGACCGAAGACCGAAGACCGAGGACCGAAGACCGGGCCAGCCCAAGCGTGGCCGCTCGGTCTTCGGTCTTCGGTCTTCGGTCTAGAGTATCCCGACCTTCTTGGCCACCTTGGCGATGCTTTCCACGGCGAAATCGAGGTCCCCGCGGCTATGGGCGGCCGAGATCTGGCAGCGGAGCCGCGCGGTGCCGTGGGGGACAACCGGGAAGCCGAACCCGGTGATGAAGATCCCCTCATCGAGCAGCAGCTCGCTCATCCGGATCGCGTCCGCAGTCTCACCGATGATGATCGGGACGATCGGTGTCTCGCCGTCGAGCGGCTTCAGGCCTGCCTCGAGCAGCGCAGCCCGGAAGTAGCTCGTGTTCTCGTGGAGCGTGCGGACACGCTCCGGATGGGTCTCGATGAAACGGACTGCGGCGAGCGCGCTGCTGGCGACCGTCGGCGGCAGGGCGTTCGAGAAGAGCTGCGGGCGCGCGCGCTGCGTGAGCATGTCGCACAGGGCCTCGGGTCCGGCGACGAAGCCGCCGGCCGCCCCGCCCAATGCCTTCCCAAGTGTCGATGTGATCACGTCCACTTCGCCGAGCACGCCGAAATGCTCCGGCGTTCCGCGGCCCGTCGCGCCGACCACTCCGGTCGCGTGTGAATCGTCGACGATGAGCACGGCGTCGTGATCGCGCGCGATCTGGAGGAGCTGCGGCAGTTTCGCGAGGCTCCCCTCCATCGAGAAAATGCCATCGGTCCAGATCAGCCGGCGCTTGGCGCCCTTGTTGGCCTTGAGCTTCGTGACCAGGTCATCGAGGTCGCCGTGCGGGTACACCGCCGTTGTGCACTTGGTGATCGCCTTCGCGAGGCGAATCGAGTCGATGATGGACGCATGGTTCAGCGCGTCGGAGCAGACAAAATCGCCTTCCTCGACGACCGTCGTGGTGAGCGCCTCGTTCGCGTTCCACGCGGCAACAAACGACATCGACGACTCCGTTCCCACGAACCGCGCCAGCGCCTGCTCGAGTTCGCGGTGCACGGTGAAGGTTCCGCAGATAAACCGCACGCTTCCGGTCCCCGCTCCGTACTTGCCAAGCCCGTCGATCCCGGCCTTCACGACGCTCGGCTCGTCGCACAGGCCAAGGTAGTTGTTGGACGAGAGGATCATGACGTCGCCGCGCCCCTCCATGGTGACGTGCGCGGACTGGGGGGAGGCGAGGTAGTTCAGACTCTTGTAGACGCGGTCGTGCTTGAGTTGCGCGATGCGCGCATCGAGATCGGAAACGAAGTTTTTGTTCAGTGACATCGCAGTGTGCGGTAAAGGCGAGTTGAATCGTTATTTGTTGGTTGGTTAACTGACGTCAACTTCAGTTAACCAACCAACAAGAAACGGTTCAACCCGCCGTTAGTTTGAAATCTCGAAGACAACTTTGCCTGCCTCTCCCGACTTGATCGCCCGAATTGCCTCCGCATGCTGCTCGAGCGGAAACCGGTGCGTGATCACCGGACTCGGATCGAACTGGCCGGAGCGCAGGAACTGCGTCATCTGGATCCACGTCTCGTACATCCGGCGGCCGACGACGCCGTAGACGGTAATTCCCTTGAAAATGAGTTCCTTGGCGAGATCGAGCTCCATCGGTTTCGACGGGATTCCGAGGATCTGCACGCGGCCGCCGACGCGCACGAGCGCGAACGCCTGGTGCACCGCAGCGGGCACTCCGCTCATCTCGAGGACGATGTCCACGCCAAGCCCGTCCGTCGCCGCCCTTACCGCGGTCTCCGCGTCCTTCGGGTGTACGGCGTCGTGCGCGCCCATCGCGCGCGCGAGCTCGAGCCGCTTCGGGTTCACATCGCTCGCGATGATCCGCGAGGCGCCCGCGGCGCGGCAGATGCCGACCGCGAAGATGCCGATCGGGCCGCACCCCGTGACGAGCACCGTCGCGCCGGGCAGCTCGGTGCCGTGGAGCGCGGTGTGAAACGCGTTCCCCATGGGATCGTGGATGCCGCCGATCTCATAGGAGACGTCGTCATCGAGGTGCCACACGTTTGTTGCGGGCATCGCGATGAACTCGGCAAAGCACCCGTCGCGGTCCACGCCGATGATCTTCGTGAACGGGCAGACATGGCCGTTACCGGTACGGCACAGGTGGCAGCGACCACAGACGATGTGCCCCTCGGCCGTCACGCGCTCGCCGACTTTGACGTCGGTCACGAGCGATCCGACCTTGGCGACTTGGCCGGCGAACTCGTGCCCGACCGTGAACGGCGGCTTGCAGCGGCCGCGAGCCCAGTCGTCCCACTCGTGGATGTGGACATCAGTGCCGCACACGCCGGCGCGGTGCACGCGAATGAGCACTTCATCGTCGCGTATCGATGGGACGGGGACGTCCTTCAGCACGAAACCAACGGCGGGGGATTCTTTTACGAGAGCTTTCATAGATAGGAAAACTCGCCTTGTGCGGAGGTCCGCGAAAGTCCAAACGGCATAGCTCTCTGACAACACCTCTCAGAAACGGCAGCTTTCTGATAGTTGCGGTCGTCTGAGAGGTGGCGTCGGACCGCTATGCCGTTACTGTCACGGACGGTGGCATAGCTCGTCAAAGTGCGGCGGGATCAGCATCCCGATTTCGCAGTTCTCATCCCGATGAGGTTCGTCCGTATGCCGTCCAACGCCCATCTGTCCGCCCACGCCCGCGCGCTCGCGGTCGTCGCGCTGCTTACGTTCGTTCTCGCGGCGTGCCACGGGCTCCGTCCAATGCGCGCGACGCCACCGGGCCCCGCTCCAGCGCCCGCCGCGCCGACGCATGCGGCCGCGAACCCAGAGGGGAATTCGCCGGCGACCGTCGCCCCGCTCGCCGCAAAAGATGGCCCGTCGCTCTATCGCCGCCTCGGCGGCTACGATGCGATTGCGGCGTTCACGGATGATTTCCTCGGCCGCGCGACCAACGATCCTATGATCGTGCCCTTCTTCAAGGGACTCAGCACCGCGGACCTCCAGCGAATCCGTCAGCACCTCGTGGACCAGCTGTGCAGCGCGACCGGTGGGCCTTGCTTCTATCCCGGCAAAGACATGAAGACCGCCCACGCGGATCTCGAGATCACTCCCGCAGTGTGGAATGCGTTCACCGGCCACCTGAACGAGACGGTCGCGCGCTTCAAGATCGGCGACCGCGAGCGGAACGAGCTCGTGGCGATTATCGAGTCGGTGAAACCCGATATCGTCAACAAGCCGTAGTGTTGCTGGTCAGCCATGAGCTTTACGGCAAAACTTTCAGACGGGAACTGTCAGCAACGACAACTGTCAGAGGGTGAGGTCGTTGCTGACGGTTTCCGTTGCTGATAGGTCCCGTCTGATGGCAATGCCTTTGTATAGCTGACGTCTCAGGCTGTGAGCAAACCCTTTGCTGTCTTTCCGGTGTCAGCGTATAATCGATGACAGATGCATATCAACTCCCGCCGCCGCGACTCCCCCCGCCTGCGGCCACTCCCGATCGAGCGCCGCGGCTCGACCGGTCACTGCGTCTCAAGGACAGTGTGACCGCATGACAGACCGCAGACAATTTCTTCAGCAAGCTGGTGCCGCCGGTGCCGCACTCGCATTCGCGTCGGCACTGCCGCGCGATGCGATGGCGGCGCAGCTCACCGCAGACCCGCGTGAGATCGAGCGCTTCGAGGGGGGAGCGCCGAAAGAACTGATGATGGAGGCGCTCAGCGCCGCGAAGGCGGCCGGCGCTTCGTGGGCCGATGCCCGCATCGCGCGCTTCCGGCAGAACTTCGTCATCACGCGTGAACACCAGATCGTGCAGGTCGTGGATACGGACACGCTGGGCTGCGGAGTTCGGGCGCTCGTCGACGGCTGCTGGGGCTTCGCGGCGACGCGCTACCTAACCACCGAGAACGTGACGGCCGCGGCCCGCGAGGCCGTCGCGATCGCCAAGGCCAACCGCATCGCGCGCGACCGGCCCGTGGAACTCGCCCCCGCCGCCGCGCATCCGAACGCGACGTGGAAGAGCGCGTACACCACCGACCCGTGGGACGTCCCGCTCGAGACGAAGGTCGACCTCCTGTTGAAGGCCAACGCGGAAGCGCTGAAGTCGCCGAAGGTGAAGTACGTGAACTCCATCCTGTTCTTCATCAAGCAGGACCGGAACTACGCGAACACCGACGGCTCCGTCATCAACCAGACGCTGATCCGCAGCTGGCCGCTGTTTACGGTCACCGCAGTGGCTCCTGACTTCACGGATTTTCAGAACCGCCAGGCCACCGAGGTTGCGCCGATGGGGCGCGGCTGGGAATATGTGCTCAAGTCCGATCTCGTCGGCAACGCACAGCGCTGGGGCGAGGAGGCGGTCGAAAAACTCACCGCGAAACCGGTGGAAGTGGGTCGCTACGACCTGCTGCTCCATCCGTCGAACATGTGGCTCACGATTAACGAGTAGATCGGCCATCCGCTCGAGCTGGACCGTGCGCTCGGCTACGAGGCGAACTTCGCCGGCACGAGCTTTGTGGCGCCGCCCGAAGACAAGCTCGGCAAATTCCGTTACGGTCCCACGTTCATGAACATT
>JBOHTH010000042.1:0-5509 GCA_050733535.1 Gemmatimonadaceae bacterium
ACCGCCGGCACAGGTGGCACGCATAGAGGCGCTCGCCGACGAAGTGCGCGCGAAATCCGGCGGCGAGATTGCGGTCGTGACGCTCGCCGATATCGGCGGCCGCGACGGTGGTGACATCGCGCTGCGCATTGGCCGAGAGTGGAAGGTCGGCGCTGCGGCGAAGATCGGCGATGCGACGCGCAACGCCGGTGTCGTCATCCTCGTCGTCCCCAAAGAGACGAGCAGCGATGGCCGCGGGCAGGTCAGCGTCCAGGTGGGCCAGGGAAGCGAAGGCTTCATCACCGATGCAGACGCCGGGGACATCCGCCGCGAGGCGATGCCGCTGCTCCAGCGGCGCGACTACGGCGACGCGATCGAGCTGATGACGCAGCGCGTCGCACAGCATTTCGCCGCGGTCTTCAACTTCCCGCTGGACTCGGCCGGGCCGTCACCCATGCAGCGCCAGCCGGCGGGTCGGCGTCAGCCGGCCGGCGGGTTTCCCCCGCAGCTGATCTTCTTCATCTTCGTGCTCCTCATGCTCGTCCTTTCGCGGGGACGCGGCAGCGGATGCCTCTGGCTGGCCCTTATGAACAGTGGGCGTGGCGGTGGAGGGTGGGGCGGTGGTGGCGGCTTTGGCGGCGGCGGTGGCGGAGGGTTCGGCGGATTTGGCGGCGGCGGCGGTTTCTCTGGCGGCGGCTCAAGCGGGAGCTGGTAACCATGGCGAAGATGAAGCTGGATGAACTCGTTACTCAGCTGCGTGCGGTGTACGGCGACGCGCTCAGCGCACTCGTCCTGTACGGGTCGGCCGCCGGCGGGGAATACCACGAGAAACGGTCGGACATGAACGTGCTCGTCATCGCGAAGAGCCTGACGGTCAAGTCCATGCGGGCCGCAGGCGCGGTCGCGCGCGCGTGGGGCGAGGCGGGGCACCCGCCGCCGCTCACGCTCACCGAGGCGGAGTGGCGGTCGAGCGTGGATGTATTCGCGATGGAGCATGCGGATATCATCCAGCGCCACAAGATTCTGTTCTCTTCACCGTCGTTCAACCTGCTCTCCGGCGTGTCCGTTTCGCCGCGGGACCTGCGGCTGCAACTCGAGTATGAAGCGCTTGGGGCGCTGCTCCGGCTGCGTGGCCGCGTGCTGACGTCGGATCACGACGCGGCCAAGCGCCTCGAGATGCTGGTGTCGGGGACGAGCCAGGTACTCGTCCTGTTCCGCGCGACACTGCGCATTCGGGATGAGGTCCCGCCGTCCGACAACGAGGCGCTGTGCCGCCTTACGGCGTCGCACGCGGGGTTCGACCCGGCGCCGTTCATTGCCGTGCTCGGGCATTGGCGCGGCGGCAAGGGCTTCGATCTCGCCACCCTGGATACCGTGCTCGAGGCCTACCACTCTGGGCTCGAACAACTGGTCGCGTATCTCGACCTTCTGCCCGAAGGGGCTTGAAGGCGGGCGTCGCGCCCGCCGGGACTCGTCGTGGCTGAATCCCGGCGGCTGAAGAACTCGTTGTGCAAGTGATGGGTACGACTGACCTGTACGGGAGAACCCGATGAAACGCAGATCGCTGATTATTCTCGCCCTGCCGATGCTGTTGGGCGCGTGCGGCTACAACTCCATCCAAAGCATGGACGAGCGCGCGGCAGCCGCGCAGAAGCAGATTTCCGTCCAGCTGCAGCGCCGTGCCGACCTCGTCCCGAACCTCGTGAGCACCGTGAAAGGCTTTGCGGCGCAGGAAGCAGAGGTGTTCGAGACCGTGGCAAAGGCGCGCGCCGGTCTGGCCGGTGCCGTGAGCAGTGGCAACATCAAGGACATGGCGAACGCGAACCAGAACCTCACGGGCGCGCTGGGGCGGTTGCTGGCGATTTCAGAGAACTATCCAACGCTCAAGAGCGACCAGAGTTTCCTGCGCCTACAGGACGAGCTCGCGGGCACGGAAAACCGGATCGCGGTGGCGCGCACGGATTACAACCAGGCGGTGCAGGACTACAACGCCTACATTCGCCGGTTTCCCGCGGTGATGACGGCGAAGGTCACCGGTGCCAAGCCGCGTGACTATTTCGACGTCACCAATCCGGCCGCACGCGAGGTGCCGACGGTCGATTTCTCAAAGAAACCGTAGGGCAACGGAGGAACGGCAACTGCCTCTCCGCGGATTGCACGGATCAATCAGATAGGCAACGGGAACACCAAGAAAAAAACGTTTGCCACGGGTTTTCACGGGTTCGCACGGGTCTTACCCGTGCAGTCCGTGAAATCTGTGGCAAGTCTTTTTCTTGATCTTTTTCTTGAAGATCCACGCGGTTGACCCGTGTCTACCCGTGTAGACCCGTGGCAAAGGTCGTTCCGTTTTTCGCGTCACTCCGCTTCGCGGCGGCGTTGTTCGACGACAAGCGGTCTGACCGGTGGTCCGTTGCGACGTGAAGTAACAGAAAGGACTTGCCGCGGATTGCACGGATTACACGGATCTCACGGATCACCCGGATGGGAAGAAAAAGAAAAAGCTTTTGCCACGGGTCTTCACGGGATTACACGGGTCTGATCCGTGCAATCCGTGAAATCCGCGGCAAATTTTTTCTCTTATCTCTCTTTTGAACTGTCGAATTGTCCGACAGTTCGATCCATGCGTACCGGCGTTTACCCGTGTCTACCCGTGTAGACCCGTGGCAAAGGTCGTTCCGATTTTCTCCGTGGATTCCAGTGGCCGTCGTCAGTTGGCGACTTTGTCCGGGAGCACGTATTTGAGCGGATCCACCGGCTTGCCGTTCACATGCACTTCGTAGTGCAGGTGCGGGCCGGTGGCGAGGCCCGTGTTTCCAACGGTCGCGATCAGCTGCCCGCGCGTCACCTGCTCGCCGACGTGCACCACGATCCGCGAACAATGCGCGAACTTGGTGACGATTCCGTTGCCGTGATCGATCTGGAACGTGTTCCCGTAGCCTGGTTCGTTGGAGACGGAGATCACGCGTCCCGCGGCCGGCGCGATGATCGGCGCGCCCATCGGCGCGGCGAGATCGATTCCTTCGTGCGGTCGGTTCAGGTGAAGGATGGGATGGAAACGACTCAGCGAGAACTGGCTGGAGAGCCATCCGGTGGTCGGCATGATGGAGGGCGTGCGCGCCAGGCGTTCGAAGTGCCTCGCGAGGGTGTCGCTGACCGCGCGGAAACTCCGCGAGAGCTCGGACGCGTGGCGAATCATGACGTCGATGTCGGGGCGCGTCGAAAACGCCAGTCGCCCCGCGAAGGGCTTTGCAGGCCAGCTCTCGGCGGCGCCCGCGGATTCGGTGGCGTCCGGACCGGACAGGGCTGCGATGGTGCCCAGCGCGCTGCCGTGCGCGGCGGCGGTGTCACCGCCGGCGCTGAAGCCAGCGCTTGGCGTCTCTCCGCCGCCCAGCTCGGTCGGGAGGCCTGCGAGCAGGCGGATCTGCTGGTCCCGCGTGTCGAGCGAGGCCAGCGTATCGCCGAGCGTCGCGACGTGCTGGTCGAGCTGCGCCAACTCTGACTCCAGGCGCGCATTCTGCATGAGCAGCAGGTGAGCGCTCGGCGTGCCGTACGGCGTAAAGAGGACCGTAATCGCGGCAGCCACCATGGCGACAGCGGCGAACCCACCCCAGAGCAGGGCGCGGCGAGCCCGCGGCCCGATGAGAATCGTGCGGGTCGTGCTCGTCCCCGGAGGGACTATCAGGATCGTCCAGTGTTTCGTTCCCATTGCGCGTTAACGGTAGGAGTAACGCTGTCGTGCGTCAAACGGTCGTTCTTAATATGGCGCGTCCCTCGAAATTCCCTCAAAATCCGAACCGAACGCGCGCTGCCGATCGCGGGCTTCCGGCGTTGAACCGATGGGCACTCGCGGCGGTCGCGATAGCCACCGTCCTCGCGTACGCGCCGGCGCTTTCCGCTCCTTTCGTGATGGACGACGCGACGGCGATTGCCGAAACCTCTTCGGGGCTTGGTCACTCGCCAGCGGGCTCGCCGGTGGCCGGCAGGCCTGTCGTAAGTGCAACACTGACAGCGAATTACGTCATTAACAAGGCGATTGGTGTAGACCAAAGTGCCGACCCCGGGGGGCCGCACAAGACGACCGGGTACCGCCTCCTCAACCTCCTGTTTCACCTCTGCACGGGAGCGCTCCTGTTCGGTGTGCTGCGGCGCGCGATGCGCGAGCGGAGCGTGCCCAAGGAGTGGAGCGGCGCAGCGGATCCGATCGCGGGTGCGGTCTGCGTGCTCTGGCTCCTCCACCCAATCCAAACGGAGGCGATCAACTACGTGGTACAGCGCACGGAGCTGCTCGCTTCACTGTTCTATGTAGCCACGTTGTACACGTCGATCCGGGCTTGGGACGCGGTGTCAACGCAGGCACGGCTGCGATGGTACGCGCTGGGCGCAATCGCCTGCGTGCTCGGTATGCTGAGCAAGGAGATCGTGATCACCGCGCCCCTTGCCGTCGTGCTGTACGATCGCGCGTTCAGGCTCCCCTCGTGGCGCGCGATTCGCACGCCGGGCAACGGCCGCGCGTGGTTCTACGGCGCACTCGCCGCGGCTTGCATTGTCCCATATGTGATCGTGTCGGTCGGCGCACGCGGCGACACCGCGGGCTTCGCGGCGCACATGAAATGGTACGTCTATTTCTACAGCCAGTGCTGGGCGATTCCGCACTATCTGCGCCTCATCGCCTGGCCGAACGCGCTCGCGATCGACTACGGCACGCAGGCGATCAGCGGCGCGAAAGCAATTCCGGGCCTCGTGCTGCTGGTCGCCTTCGGCGTGGCGACGGTCGCCGCGTGGACACGCGTGCCTCGGTGGGGATGGTTCGCGTTCGCGGGGAGCCTGTTCTTCATGCTGCTGGCGCCGTCGTCGAGCTTCGTGCCGATTCCGACGGAGATCGCGGCCGAGCGGCGCGTCTACCTGGCGCTCGCCCCGGTGCTCGTGCTGGCCGTCATCGGTGCAGAGTCGCTGCGGCGTCGCTTCGCGCCGTCGCTCACGACGCGGCGGCTGCAGTACGGTGTCGCTGGCTTCGCGCTGCTGCTTGCCTTTGTCACGGCCGCCCGCAGCGAGATATATAAGAACCCTGAACGCCTCTGGCGCGGGGACATGCGCGAAATGCCCGGGAATTTGCGGGGCTACGTGAATCTCGCTTCCGCATTGACGCGGGAGCGCCCGCCCAAGTACGCGGAGGCGGAGACGCTGTTCAAGCACGCGATCGCACGCGATTCGACGTGCCGCAGCGGCTGCTCGCAGTTCGCGTACATGCTGTCACAGCAGGGGCGGCTGCCGGAAGCAGCGGCGCTCCTCGACCGCACGCTGGAACACGATCCTGAAAACGGACCGGTCGAGCGGAGCCTTGCGTCGACGCTCATGAAGATGGGAGAGTTCGACCGGGCGCTTCCGCACCTGCAACACGTCGCGGCGAGGTATCCGACCGAACAGCACCTGGTCGTGCTGGCCGTCGTCTACCTCATCGCACAGCGTCAGCGAGACGCGATCGCGGAGTTCGACCGCGCGGCCCAGCTCTACCCCGCGAACGCCGAGATCA
>JBOHTH010000043.1:0-1771 GCA_050733535.1 Gemmatimonadaceae bacterium
GTCGAGCGACAATGTCGAGATCGAGATCTACGCGGGTGGAACCGGGGTGATCAGGACGTACACGGGCTGGTTCGCGGTGTCGAACATCGCTTCCACCGACACATCACTCCGCTTTCAGGTCGATACAGCCGAAGAGATTCCACCGAATGCGCTCGACCGCGCGATCCTTCAGCGTGCGGCCACGGTCATCACGTCGGACTCCGTCTGGAATCGCGCCGACAACCGAAAGTGTCCGACGACGGCCACGACGTGGAGCATCTACTGCGCGATCGAAAAGGCATCGATAGAGCTGGCCGGGGGCTTCCATCACCGGCGTCCCGCTCAGGAACTGGTCCGCGTGATCGTCGAGGAGCGCACGAAGGAGAAGAAGTACGACCACCGGATGATGGACTACAACAACGATCCGTCAACGCGCTTGCAGGACGTGCAGAGCCTGCTCGCGGAGGCGATCGCGCGAATCAAATAGCGCGCGCGGGCAAACCAATTGCGCTCAGGAACGATCTCATCAAGCGGCCCCTCACGAGAGTCGCGCTTTGCTCCAGGACATCCGGTTCGCATTCCGCTCGCTGATCAAGAATCCCGCCTTCACGGTCGCGGCCGTGCTGTGCCTGGCGCTCGGCATCGGCGTGAACGCCACGATTTTCAGCTGCGTGCGCGCGACGCTCCTGCGCCCGTTTCCATATCACAATCCCGACGAGCTCATGGCGATCGGCGAGTCGAACCCGATTCGCGGATGGCACATGAACTCGGTGTCGTATCCGAACTTTCGGAGCTGGCAAGAGGCCAACCAGACGTTCGAGAGTATGGGCATCTACTCAGGTGCGTCGTTCAACCTCGCGAAGGACGACGGCGCGGACTACGTCCAGGGCGCGAACGTCTCCTGGACGATGTTCCACACGCTAGGCATCACCCCGGAACTCGGGCGAGATTTCCACGAAGACGAAGATCGCGTCGGTGCGCCGCGCGTGATCATCCTCAGCGACCGCCTCTGGCGGCAACGCTTCGGCGGACGCCGCGACGTGCTCGGCCAGGAGCTCATGGTCAATGGCGTCCCGCACCAGGTGATCGGCGTCATGCCCGCCGGCTTCGAGTTTCCCGAGACTGCCGGCGCATGGACGACACTGCGACTCGACCCGGTCGTGAGCCGCGGGAATCACTCATGGCGCGTGATGGGCCGCCTCAAGACCGGGACGTCCATCCAGCAGGCGCGCGGTGATCTCGAGCGAATCGCCGCGCGGCTCGCCACGCAGTATCCCAACTCGAACACCGGCTGGAGCGCCCAAGTCGAGACCAGTCGCGACTACGCCGCGCAGAACCTCCGCACGGTGATGCTCCTCCTGATGGCGTCGGTCGCGTTCGTGCTGCTGATCGCCTGCGCGAACGTCGCCAATCTTCTCCTCGCGCGCACGGCGTCGCGGTCGCGTGAGATTGCCGTGCGCGTTGCGCTCGGTGCGGACCGCTGGCGGATCGTGCGCCAGCTGCTCACCGAGAGCCTGCTCGTCGCGTTCAACGGCGCGACGCTCGGCGTGGCGATGGCGTGGGCGTTCCTGCAATGGATCAAGGCGAGCATCCTCGGCGGGATTCCGTTCTGGATGCGATTCACCGTTGACGGACAGGTGCTCCTGTTCACTGGCGCCGTCGCCGTGGGCGCCGCATTCCTGTTCGGTCTGGCGCCGGCGATTCAGTCCGCGCGCCCGAACCTCAGCGAGACGCTGCGCGACGCCGGTGCGCGCGGCGCAACAGCCGGACGGGCGCGGCAGCGCCTGCGTGG
>JBOHTH010000044.1:0-4273 GCA_050733535.1 Gemmatimonadaceae bacterium
GACCACCGATCGATCACCACTGTGCCATTCGGCATCGTACGGAACGAGACGTACCCGCCTGGATGAAGTGCTTTCGTGACGGCCGCCGGCATGCCCAGATAGGTGTACTCCACATCGCGGAGCTCGCGGGCAACGGTGTCTATCCATAGCGTGCCGTCGATGTCGGTTGCGCCGTCGCGGTGGTACGCCGGGAGAAAACGAATCCCCACTTGGTTTTTTCGCGATCGGTCGGCGTCCGCAAGCTGCAGGCAGTAGGCTGCGGCGAACTCGTTGCTCAGCAGCAGTTCGGCGTCGGGGCCAAAATACGATCGCGTGTGGGCGTCATTGCTCGCGAAACCGGATTGAACGAAGTCCTGTGCTGAGTGCGCTGCGACGAAGGACGCTGTCGCGACCGACGAGTCGGCGCGCACTCTCATGTAGGCGATCCGATCGCTCGCAGTTTCGAACCCGCGCGTGTAGAGCAGGCGGAACATCGAGCCGGGATTCGTCTCGCGCGCCACGACCGTCGCGAGCAGGCCGGCACGCGCCTGCTCCCACAGGCCGAGCGCCGCCGCGCGGTCCTTGCGAATCGGACAGCGCGTGTCCGCAACGACTCGCACGGTTTGGATCATGGTTGGCAGCGCGAGCAGGCTGAAGTCGATCCGAACCTCGCCGCCCGCGTGGGACCGAATCGACAGCGTCCGCGCCATGTAGCCGATTCGAATTGCACGCGCGCTGCGAACGGTCGCGCCGAGCGCGATGCGGTATTCGCCGCGCTCGTTCGTGAGCTGGCGGGTGACAGGATTCCCGGATGAGTCGAGGAGTGTCAGGACGACTCCGGCGATCGGCCGGCGATCGACGCTGTCGCGAACCGTGCCGGTGAGGACCTGCGCTCCCGCGGGCGCTGCGAGTGCACCGACGGCCAACAACGCGCGGATAACCCTCCAAGCCATCGGTACGGTGAGCTCCGCTGGGGTGCCGTCTCATGACAACGTTGCGGATCCGTCGCGGACCGTGCAACCCCGACTGGTGTATGGCGACTCGATATCGGAGCACACCGGTGAGCGTCCGATTCCTCGCGCGCCGCCCCTCGCCGCTCCATCTTTGCTCGCGTCCAACAACGTCAGGAGCGCGCAATGAGAATCCCGGAGATCCGTCTCGTTTCCTGCTGCGCACTGTTGACCGCTGCGGCGCTCACTCTGCCGGCACAGCAGCCCCGTCTCGGCACGATCGACTTTCCGACGTCCGCGGGCGCGAAGGCACAGGCGGAGTTCATCGCCGGCGTGCTGTACATGCACAGTTTCGAGTATCCTTCGGCCGCTGCGGCATTCAAGCGCGCGGAGGCGCTCGAGCCGGCTTTCGCGATGGCGTACTGGGGTGAGGCGATGACGTACACGCACCCCGTCTGGAATGAGCAGGACACCGCAGCGGCGCGCGCCGCGCTGCGCCGTCTGGCGACGACGCGGTCCGCACGCCTGGCCAAGGCGCCGACAGCGCGCGAGCGTGCGTACCTGGAAGCAGTCGAAGTGCTCTATGGCGACGGCCCGAAAGCCACCCGCGATACGGCCTACTCCGCGGCGATGGCCCATGTGGCCGCGACATATTCCGGAGACGCTGAGGCTCAGGCATTCTACGCCCTCTCGCTGCTGGGGCTGAATCAGGGGCAGCGGGACGTTCCGACCTATATGCGTGCCGGCGCAATCGCCGAATCACTGTTCGTCGCGCACCCGCAGCATCCGGGCGCCGCGCATTACGTCATTCATGCGTTCGATGATCCGATTCATGCGCCGCTCGGCTTGCGGGCTGCGCGCGCGTACTCGCAAATCGCGCCGGACGCAGCGCACGCGCAGCACATGACGTCGCACATTTTTCTTGCGCTGGGCATGTGGGACGAGACCGTGCACGCGAACGAGATAGCGACGACAGCGACGCGCGACCGGTCGGGGAGTTGGGCACGGGCGAGTTGCGGTCACTACGGAGAGTGGCTTCAGTACGGGTACCTCGAGCAGGGGCGCCCAGGAGCGGCGGCGCAGTTGCTGGACGAATGTCGTCAGCAAGCGGTCGCACGCAGCGCGCCAGGGGCGAACGAGAGTGTGATCCTCATGCGAGCCGTTCAAATAGTTGATGGCGGCGACTGGAATGGCGCGGCGGTGCACATGCGCATCGATACAGCGGGCGGCGACGCGCTGGATCGCGCGCTCCTGCATTTTGGCACGGCGTATGCAGCGTCGAAGCGGGGTGACACCGCCACGGCCCGGGCCGAGTCGGCCGCGCTCACAAAACTTACGATGGCGAACTCCGAGGATCTCGGCTACATCCAGATCTGTGCGCGCGAGATCGATGCCCTCGTTGCGCTGCAAAACGGGGGAAGCGACCGGTCGCTCAGCGCGCTCCGCCGCGCCGTGGCCATAGAGGACAGCCTGCCCGTCGCCTTCGGTCCGCCGCTCGACGTTAAGCCTCCGCGCGAACTGCTCGGAGAAGTGCTGCTTGGGCTTGGCCGCGCGGCGGAAGCGCAGCATGAGCTCGAGCGTCAGCTCGGACGAACACCACGCCGTGCATCGACGCTGCTTGCGCTGGCACATGCGGCTGGCGCGGCCGGCAAGCCCGCGGTCTCGGAGTCCGCGTATGCAGACCTGACCCGTGCGTGGCACGGCGCCGAGCCGAACGTGGCGCAGATCTTGAAAGGATGGCGTCCGGGCACGTAGGATTCGCGCAGTTCACACGTTCGTGCCCATCCCGGAGCGCAACACGGCGAACTTCATGTACTTTGCTGGAGCCACGAGGTCACTATGAGCACACATCACGCGAACATACTCGGTGCCGGCACACGTGCGCCCGATTTCGAGCTTCATGCGACGCCTGACCAGACCGTGTCGCTCGGCGATTTCAGCGGCAAGCCGCTGGTCATCGCCTTTTACCCAGCGGACTGGAGTCCGGTCTGCGGCGACCAGATGGCCTTGTACAATCAACTCCTTCCGGAGTTTCACAAACTCGGAGCCGAGCTGGTCGGCATTTCGGTCGACGGCGCGTGGTGCCATGCCGCGTTTTCCGCCGCGCGTGAGCTGCATTTTCCCCTCCTGGCAGATTTCGAGCCGAAAGGCGCCGTGGCGCGCGCGTACGGCGCGTATCGCGAGGGCGAGGGTACGACGGAGCGTGCGCTGTTCGTGATCGATGGTGAGGGCGTCATTCGGTGGAGCTACTGTTCGCCTGTTGGCGTCAATCCCGGCGCCGACGGAATTCTCGAAGCACTCGAATCCATGCGCGGCGCGAGTGCAACGGAGACCACATGACGACGCACGATGGCGGTACGCTGCGTCCACCCGTGAGCGAGAAGGACCACAGCAGCGGGCCCCTCGACGCGCCGATCACGCTCGTCGAGTACGGCGACTTCCAGTGCCCGCACTGCTTCCGCGCGCATCCGGTGGTGATGGCGATTCAGAAGCAGCTCGGCGCGCGGCTGCGTTTCGTCTTTCGCAACTTTCCGATGACCGAGATGCATCCGGAGGCGCTGCACGCCGCCGAGGCGGCGGAGAGCGTCGCGGTGCAGGCCGGGCCGGATGCATACTGGAAAATGCACCACGCGATTTTCCAGCATCAGCAGGATTCCATCGATGCGCTCGACGATGTCAATCTTTCCCGGTACGCGAAGTCGGCCGGCGCGGATCCCAAGGTCGTCCGGCGCGATCTGGATGAGGAGAAATACGCGTCGAAGGTCAAGGCGGATTTCATGAGCGGGGCGCGCAGTGGCGTGAACGGAACGCCGACGTTTTTTATCAACGGCGTTCGGTTCGACGGCGATTGGAGCAATGTGAGCGGGTTTGTGTCGGCTCTGCAGGAATCCACGGCGGCGGGAGACTAGCGGGCATCACAAACCCGGTGGTAGAAGCCGGAGCCAGGACTTCCCGCCTCTCGCATCCATCTCGTCACGCCTGAGCCCGGGGTCTGTCAAATCGCACGCCCGCCCGCTCCCTTGACGAGTCGACAGGAGCGCAGTACCGTTCCCTTGTCCATTCGACAGGAAAGCCGCGACGAACGCCGTCCGCTGATGCAGGGACGTCATAGGAGGGCCCAATGCCAGTCGTTGCTCGCATCCGCCTCTGGTTCCGTGCGCTGACGGCCTCGCGCAACGTTGAGCGGGAGCTCGACCGCGAAGTCCGCCTGCATCTCGAGTTGGAGACCGAGCACAATATGCGCTCGGGCATGGAACCGGCTGAGGCTGCGCGCCGCGCGAAGGTGGCGTTCGGTGGGGTCCAGCGGTTCAAGGAGGCCGTCAGCGACGAACGCGGCGTGCGGC